>NZ_JBVVQZ010000004.1:0-151860 GCF_055811635.1 Mesorhizobium sp. WSM4806
TCTCGGTCGAGTGTCATAAAACTCGGAACAGCGACCCGATCGGCCCGCTCTCTCCGCCAGAGGCGCAGCCTTTCATCTGTTCGAATGGATGTTGTCATCGCCAGCGCTTCCGCTGCCTAAACATCCGATTCTTGCGACCGTCCGGCGAGCTTCTCGATCGATCAGATCCAGGAGCGGCTTCAAGAGCAGTTCCAAAACGTCGGCGGCGGCCAATAACGGCTCGCGTTTGAAAGACAGCACCGGAAGCGGCGCCGGGTTCGTATACGCGCATTCGACAGTGACAAGGGAGTGCAGCAGCGGCGTTGGTTGGCTGAGAGGAAGGGAACGTCCGCATTGGATTCGGATCGAGACCTTGCATTCGTCCAAAGCCAACGTCAGGAAATGGCGCTGTCGAGGCGAAGTTCGCGTCAGACGCTCATCGCACCGACAAGCGAGTTGGACGACCGACTCGAGTGGGAAAGCGGCCGTCTGACAGTCTCGCTCTCGGCAACGACGCGCCAGGAGCGTAACTTTTCAAAACGCGCGAGGACATTGCCGGTAGGCTTAATGCAAGTGTCCGTCTGGAAGATTGGATAACAGCCGTGCATGTCCTCCTGTCTTACAGGGTGTACGAATTCTTGAATTGGTCGAAGACACTCGCAAGCTGCCTTATGCCGGCAAATTTGCTATGTTGCTGTTGTCGTCGCGACCGGGCCCGAATCGTTCGACGGACGCTTACCTAACCCGCCATCGACCCCATCACGAGACAACAGCGCCGGTCCTGCCGGCCGGCTCCGTGACAAGGGATCACATCCCCATGACTTACATTACCACCCAAGACGGCACCCGGATCTTCTACAAGGACTGGGGCCCCCGAGACGCTCAGCCGATCGTCTTCCACCATGGCTGGCCATTGAGTGCCGACGACTGGGACAACCAGATGATGTTCTTCCTGGCGGAAGGATATCGCGTCATCGCCCACGACCGGCGGGGCCACGGGCGGTCGGACCAAACCGACGGCGGCAACGAGATGGACACCTATGCAGCCGATGTCGCCGAGCTGGTCACGGCCCTCGACCTCAAGAATGCGATCCATATCGGCCACTCGACCGGTGGCGGCGAGGCCACACGTTATGTGGCGCGCGCGGAACCAGGACGCGTGGCCAAGGCCGTGTTGATCGACGCGGTGACTCCCGTGATGGTCAAGAAAGATTCAAATCCGGGCGGGACGCCAATCGAGGTGTTCGACGGATACCGTGCTGTGCTTGCCGCCAACCGCGCCCAATTTTACCTCGATATTCCGACCGGCCCTTTCTACGGCTTCAACCGGCCAGGCGCGATGGCGTCGGAGGGTCTGATCCGCAACTGGTGGCGACAGGGCATGATGGGGAGCGTCAAGGCCGGGTATGAGTGCATCAAGGCCTTCTCGGAGACCGACTTCACCGAGGATTTGAAGGCGATCGACGTCCCGGTGCTGGTGATCCACTGCGAGGATGACCAGATCGTGCCTTATGCCGATTCAGCGCCACTGACGGTCAAGCTTCTGAAGAACGGCACGCTCAGGAGCTACAAGGACCTACCGCACGGCGTGTGCCAGACCCATCCAGAGGTCGTAAATCCGGAGATACTTGCGTTCATTCGCGGGGCGAAGGTGAAGGCAGACCAGCGAGCGGCCGCTGCCGCGGTGTGAACTTTGACTGCGGGCCCGGCCAGGCGGCCGGGCCCGCATAGACTGTCCATACGTCGGCCATAGAAATATCGGGCAGGCCTTCCCCCTTGCTCGCCAGACAAAATGCCCGGTCGTGGCCAAGCTCGACCGCCTGTCGCGAGATGTCGCCTTCATAGCCGGCCTGATGGTCCAGCGGGTCCCGTTTATCGTCGCCGAACTTGGCGCCGATGCCGATCCGTTCATGTTGCACCTTTACGCCGCGTTGGCAGAGAAAGAACGGCGGTTAATCTCGGAACGGACCAAAACGGCCCTCGCCTCGCGCAAGACCACTGGCATAAGCGAGACGGACGGCAGCGCGTAGACTGGGACGCGACCTCTATGCAGAAGACCCGCCGCTACATTTGCGAAGCGACGGGCCTCCGCCCCATTCCCCCATACCTGACCATGCAACTGCCGTGCCAGACTTATTGACCCATCGCGGGACACCTTATGGCTTCTGCGCAGGCCTGGATGTTGCAAACAAGGATATGCCAGTCGGACCAGGCTCGGCTGTGGGAATTCCCACACCGGGGAAAACATTGGAAAAATCCGCTCCCAGTTTTGCTTTCCGGAAAGCGGGACCTGTGGCCATCAAATTTCCTTGGATAGGGAGTAAGATGAAGTACACCTGATTGAACAAGAGGCTGTTGTGACAGGCTCTCCGGCCTTCATCTCAAGACTTTGCGATGCCGACCTCGCCGCGCTGACCAAACGATGGCACGAGCGCAGCGCTTGCAAATTCCTTGACTTGCCGATGTCTTGATCAGCGTTCGCAATAAGCGCCGACGGAAGGAGCCGGGTTGAGAGACCGGTCGGCGGCCCCTTTGGGGAAGGTGGAACGTTTTCGCCCTCCTTGCCGTTGAAGCGGTCGGGAGAACGCTCGTGGTGGACCAAGTCGCGCAAGTTCGAACTGGTAGCTGCATTTGCCGCGGCGTAACGTTTCGCGTGACCGGCGATCCGCTTCGGGTTGGCATTTGCCACTGCAGCGACTGCCGCAAAGCCAGCGGGTCGATTTTCTCTGCGTTTGCAGTGTGGCCCCGAGAGGCATTTGAGAAAATGACGGGTTTCACCAGTACGTACGCGGGCAGAAGCTTCTGCTCGACTTGCGGCGGACGCGTGCCGTCGATCCGCGACGACGAAGTGGAGGTTATGATCGGGGCCCTCGACGAGGTACCATCGGACCTAACACCCGAATACGAACTCTGGACCGTACGTCGCGAAAGCTGGCTTAGTCCTCTGCCATCCGCAACGCAGTTCGAAAAGGACGCAGAAGCCCCGGCAATGAAGCCGAGGTAGAACCACCTGAGCCCGCAAGCTAAGGACGCAGGCACAACGCCAGAATGAAAGCCGCGGCGAGCAGCATGGCGACTACTTCCCAGTTAATCCGGTAGATCATCGATCGTCTGCCGACATATCCGCGCCATTGCCTGGACAACCGCCAAGGCTGCCATTGTGCGTTTCGTCCTGCCTCCGTTGCGATAGTTGCCGTTCCGCTTGCCTTCAGGTGCGCCACCGCCCGCACCGTGCATGCGACAGACTGCGCTGCCCCTCACCGCTGGCGATCGACACTGGCAACCCGTCCGCTTCGACCGAGCATGACACCGAGGCGCTAGGTTCATGAGGTTGACGTTATTTTTTTCCGTCACCCTGCCCCCCATGGGCGACGTTGCCGACGATGGCTTGGCCCCCTTTTTCAACGTTCACGCGCTCGACAATCACGCGCTGCTCTCCTTTGCTGCGATAACGCTTCAGAGCCTCAACCTGGGCCACGTATGTACGGGCGAGGCGGTTTAATGCCCGTTCCTGCGATTCCCTCAACTCCCACGTCTTGGCTTCTCCCATGCACAAAGCGGTATTCATCGTGGCGAGGTGGATGGCGGCCATCTGGACACCAAGAGTCGCTTCGATCTGGTCCTTCGGTCGGAGCCCGCATACCATGGAGAGGGCATAATTCATTTCACCCTCACGTACCACGGAGCCGACCTGAGCAGCCTTGGCCAGTGAATCGAGAGTGCCGGCAAGGAAAGTGCCGCTATCGGCCCCTACGGCTTCGGCCAGTAGCTCATAGCCTAGTGCCGGGTCAGGGTGGTCCACCGCGATCGAAGCGATGCGCTTACCACCATCGCCGTCGCTCATCGAGATTTTTATTTGCGGAACCGGACGCCTGTTCTCGCGGCGCTTAGCGTAGGCGGCCCGTGATGCAAGTTCCAGTTGCGTCGGCTCGTGCGGCTTTGCAACCGGTTTTACCGTCTTGCCTCTCTTGGGCATCGGAACGACTGTCATCAGTGCCTCACCATACCCGCCTGCTGGAATACCGATCGCTATCAGATCCGATGTTCGCCGATTTGTTACCCACTTTTTACCCAATCCGCCAAATCACGAGCGAAGATACAGCCAAATCCCTTTTAATGTAAGGCATTCAGAGAGTATGAGCAGCGGATTGAATAACCGACGCCCCGATTTCAGGAGAAAGTTTAATGCCCGGAAGTTGCAGGCCGGCGAGCGCGAGGCCGATCAGGAAAAAGGTCGAGCGCTCATTGAATGTACGCGGGGCTCCTCGTGTTGCCTTCCTTCCCTCAAAAGCCCGTTTGTCTTCTGCTTCTGATCTCTGCTTCTGGATCTAATCTGCTTCTGCTTCTGCTTCTGTTCTGTTGTATCGATACCCTTTGCATAGGCTATCGAGAGGCTATGGATGGCGAGGTCATGAACTGGGCTCCCCATTCCGTTTCATCAAATTCGGCCTCGACTTTTTCCCGAACTCTGTCGCTGTCCAGCTTGTAGATGTGGATGACAATGCCGGCGGCGTGCTTGCCATTGGTAGGAGGTGAGGTCTGGAACCAGCGGCACACGTAGATCTCGTTGGTTTCCTCGTCGTGGCAGATCAGATCAGCCGTAGCCAAGGCAGCGAGGCAGAGTTGGTAATGGTCCATTGTCCAGCCGAGATCGGCCACGGCATAGGCAGGCGGCACTAGGCAACAACCCGCACTCGTTTGGTGCGGGCCAGTGCTGAAGTAGAACCAGAGCAGCCTCTGGTCGTTTGTCAGGGCAAGGAAGCGCCTTGATCGCCAGACGGTCGGGCCGACCTTGTGGAACTGCCGGACCATCTTACCCATTGATCGCCTCGCATTTCAGCCGGCGATGTTCCTGCTTAGGGTGCCGGCGGCAAAACCAGCGAACATCCATCGGGCGAGCGTAATCATCGTGGTGACCATCGACCTCGTGGGCGCCGCAGACCTCACACGGCTCCTTTTCGATCAATCCCTTCTTCAGCGCGGAACGCAGGGCCGCATGCGCCCAAGTCTCTTTCGGGTGCGCCGCCTTCCAGCGGTCTTGCGGTGTCATCGAGTTGCGACGACGCCTGGCTTCTGTTAGGTTCGCTGTGTTGATGCTTTCGAAATTGCCGCCGTTCCCGATGCCACTCGGGGCGGCGGTTTCCATTTCAGGGTTTCTCATTGGTGAGCCCCCTTACCCTTGCGGATTCGCGCAGCCTCGACGGCTTCATGAGGGGAAAGGCCGAACCTCTTGCGCAGGAAAGGCAGCAGCGGGCGCTCTGCCTTGAACCAGTTCGCGGCGAGCCAGACGGCTTGCGGGTTCGCCATTTTCCACTTGGCCTGGGAGCTTTGCTTTTCAGACATCAGCCCGCCCTCGCCATCGCCATGTTGTGCTGGCGTACCACCTCGCAGGCTTCTTTGGGGCTGAGGCCGAGATGCCGCAGCGCCGGTATAGCTGCGCCCCGGATGTGCCGCGGAGTCTCTGACAGGAATCGAAGGCCGCGCTCAATGTTGGCGGACTCGCAGGCGGCGTGATCTTCGGTGAGAGGCTGTCCCATCAGGCAGCACCCTTTCCAGCGTGGGCACGTTCCCAGGCTTCGATCTCGGCAATCCGCCAATACCGATAGCGGCCAAGATAGAGCGGCTGCGGAAACGCCATCTGCTCGTCGCGGAGCCAGCGCCAGATGGTCATGTCGCTGACCTTGTAGCGCTCCCGGACGTGGCGGGCCGGGATGAACATATTTTGTGTATTGCCTGCATCTGCAGGCTGGGGCATAAAAACCATGTGCGAGGAATCCTTGCGCAAAAGGGAGAACACACCAACGAGTGTGATTTTCTGTTCAAAGAAACAGCCGGGCGAGCTTTCTGAGGGCCAAGCCCGGCTGTTTCAAATTTCCGAACCAAATCGGCTCGTTAGCTAACAAGTTAGCCTATGGGATTCGGGGGGTGCAAGAGAATCGGCAGCCGTACCCGGTTTTCCCACGGGCAAAACGTGCTCCGTACCCGCTGTTCACAGGCTTTGAACTTTTTCCACAGGCTATGCACAGGATGATTAGGCGCGTTCCTGCTGGAACGGCACCACATTCTGCGCCGCCTTGCCTTCGACCAAGTCGATGACAAATCGGCCCCATGCGTCGAGCGCGGCCCGCTTCTCGTCGGCGTAGTCGTGAACCTGGTAGATGCCGGCGATGCCACGGAAAGAGCCGGACTTGTGGTTCAGCACCTTCTCGGTGACTTCCATCTTCACGCCAATGCGCTGCATGCCGGCGGCAACGGTGCGGCGGATGTCGTGCACGGTCCAGTCAGGGATCTCGACCTCGCCAGCAATCTCGGCCATCAGCTTATCGATGCGCTGTTTCATCCTGGAGAAGCCGCTGACGGGATTTTCGCCGTCCGTGGTGAAAACGTAGCCTGCCTTGCTCTTGATCCGTGGCAGCGCCCGCAGGACCGCCAGCGCCTGCTCTGACAGCGGCACCACATGCGGCTCGCCATTCTTCGACCGCGCGGCGGGAATGACCCATTCTGCGGCGTCCATGTCGATCTCGCCCCAGGTCATTGCGGAAACCTCGGTGCGGCGCTGACCGGTCAGGATCAAGAGGTGCAGGAGCGGGCCGAACGGTCCCCTGCCCGCTGCACCGTCATAGGCTTCGCAGGCCTGCCATAACCAGCGCAGTTCATTGTCGCTGGAGCCAGGGACTTCCTTGCGCCGGATCAGGACGCGATTGCGGCTGTCGTTTTCCTCGGACGGCGGCTGCAGGTCCGTCATTGGCGAAGCCGGCAGGATGTCCTTGCCGACTGTCCAGTTGAAGAACTTGCGCAGCTCCGCAAATGTACGGTTGGCGCCGATCGGCGCTGTTGTGGCAAGCTTCTCCAGATGCTCTCTGATGTCGCGGCGGGTGATGTCTTGAATGCGCTTCTCGCCCCACAAACCGACGGCACGGTGCGCGTTCACTTCGTCCTTGAGGTTCAAGCCGAGGAGCCTCGCCTTCTCGGGATAGTTCCGGCGCTTCGATGCATACTCCTTGAGGTAGCGTTCAACGATGGTCTTGAACTTGTCGCGGTTCGCCGCGTCCTCGTCCTTTACCTCTCGCTTGGCGGCTTGCTTTTCCGCACCGGGATCTTCGCCGCGCCGGACGCGCTCCAGTATGTGCGCTGCTTCTCTGCGGATGCGGGTCAACTCCTCACCGGCGCAGTCAGCGTCGTCACCGAAGAGAGAGTTGCCGAGCGTGACCTTTTTCGGAATGCCCGAGGCCCGGTAGCGAACCGCCCAAGATTTCCGCCCCGTGGGCTGAATCACGAAATACAGGCCGGTCAAAATCCCGTCCCCAATTTCTCTTCGCTTGGAGGGGTCTGCCTTGAGCTTGAGAAGAGATGCCGCCGTAAGTGCCTTTGCCATGTCCAAATCCCCTGGGTAACAACGGGGTAACGCAAACGCGTGTTATGCGCCGTTACCCGATGTTGCTAACATAGGGTAACAAATCCAGCAAAGCAAGGCAGAACAAGGGTTTGAACAACATTAGATGTTCGGTTTTGTTATGTCGCGTTACCCGGAGTTTCAGGTTTTGTAAACCGAAGGTCGGCGGTTCGATTCCGTCCGGGGGCACCAAAGCCAGTCGTCTTGAATGAGGCTGGCCTTTCGGATTTTGCCGCGCTGCGCGAGGGGGGCAAGGCTAATCGGGACCTCTAGATCCCATACATCATGGCAATGAAGAATACCGGTGCAAAGATCAGGAAGATCGCCATTACTATAATCACGGCGAGGGCCAGGCGCTCTGTTCGCCTGACGATTGCAACGACGTCGTCGTCGCTCGATGAAACAAGATCAACCGCCGAGAAATCTGTTGGGTCAGGAGTTTGATTGTCATTGGCGGGTCGGCTTGCGACCGCATCGGCATTCTGTTGGCTCTGGATAAGGGTCACAGTTCTCTCCGCCGTTAGGGTGCCACATCGGGTGCCCGCCGATGAGTATACAGCGGGGCCACCCGGAACCACCGATGAAGGGACTTTGCTCGGCGGCCAAATACCAATCCCTTGCCAAGATCTTGGTTGCCAGCCTCAGCCCTCTGTCTTTAACGCACAAACTTCAGTCTTACTGCGTCATGGACCATAGCCCGGCGCCGGAACTAAGTGCCCGCCGGTCCCGTTGCCGACCAGTGATAATTGAGAATAGGAGATAGTCATGGCTGACGGTCCCACCGTTGTTAACTCAGGCGGAAATGGCGCCGGCACCGCTGTCGCCGTCGTTCTCGCAATTATCGCAATCGTGATCCTGCTGTTGTTCACCGGCGTTATCAACATCAACGGCGGGGGCACCGGAAAGGACGTCGACGTAAAGGTTGAAGCGCCTACGGTCGAAGCGCCCAACGTCGAAGCGCCAGCCGCGTCCGCTCCGGCAGAGCCGAGCGCACCTGCCCCAGCCGCGCCCGCTCCGGCAGAGCCGGCCGCACCTGCTCCGGCAGCACCCGCTCCGGCAGCACCTGCTAACGGCGGCTGATTGTGCCATCGGATACGGGCCCGGCGGGATGAGCTTCCGGGCTTGATGAAAACGTTGACGGCCGTCCACACTCTGCAAAGCGGCCCACGCAACAGAAATCTTCGACGGAGTTTCAATCAGTTGCGCAGACCAGCAAAGGAGGATCGCCTATGAAGGTGCTCGTCACCCTCCTGGGCGGCATTGCAATGGCCGGATGCATCAGCATGGCCGCTGCCGATCCGTGGAAGGACGAGAGCGGTCATGGCAAATGGCAGGGCCGCTACCAAGACGAAGATGATTATGAGCGGAAGCGCGAACGCTACAGCTACAAAAAAGAATTTCGGCGCGGCAATTGCAAGATTGAGCGCAACTGGGAGGGCGATGAATACAAGGAAGAGGTGAAGTGCAAGCGCGGCTTCAGGAGGCCGGCTTACATCTATCGCTATTGAAAACAGACGCCGTCCGGGGGCAGCAAACAACCGGCTTCTTGTGATTACCTGCCAGGGTCGGTCGAAACCTGCTCATCCCCGATTTCCACAGGCCGCGGCCATAGCCCATCAGCTTCAACGGATATATTCGCTAGCGGACCACAGGTAGTCCCCTTGTGGAGCATAGGTATCCCGTAGCAGGAACCACAGGTATTCCGCAGTGGAAACCATAGGAGTCGCCGTTGGAGCAGAAACGCACGATCGCCCCCTTTATTGGTGGCATGTATGGTGGTCTTGCTGCCCTCGCGTTGGCGTTCGGTTTCCGCTTCCTGATGATTCGCGATCCAGATCCGACCTCGCAAGCAACGATAGCCCTTTCGGGAGTGGCCTTTTCGATCTGTTTCAGCCTGACCTTCCTTCGCGAGCATCGACGCCAGATTGCTGCCGCCAGAGAATTTCTAAGCCGCCCAAGATCGTATCGAGACTAAACCCCCGCGTTTCGCAAAGCAAAGCGCCATGCCTCCGGTCCGTGGCATCAGAACCAATGGATGCAACAGGGATGCGGACCGGCCGGCATCTCCCGCTCCCGGCCATTAATGCCATTCGATTAAAATGCCCCTGTGTATATTAGCAATCGCTCAATTTAGCGCGCTGACAATGTCCGGGCGGTGGGCTAAACGACGGGTGGTGTCATGCGAAGCGACTTCGCTGCGGCGCGCGAGCTCTTGGAGTGCGCCCAAAACCGGCTCTGCGGCATGGATGAAACGAGCCAGCGCGTCAGCGAGGCGCTGGACTTGCTGATTGAAGAAATAGCCATCGCGGAATTCCGTAAGGCGCCCTTGACCGTCGTGCCGTTCCCACGTGCGCGGCCACCCAGGCATGCTCGGTAGAACACCGCCAATCTAGTCAACAGCGGAAGTGCTCCCACCAGCGGAATTGAACCGGCGCGATTGCGGCCTGGCGGCGTCCGGGCCATCAGAAATCCCATCGGGAGCCCTCACGCCGCGATCGCCGCCACCAGAATCCGGTTCTGCCTTCGTATCGCGGCGCGCAGTTCGGCAATCCTCGCCTCATCGCGCTTCACGAATTCGATGAACATCATGTTCATGTTGTTGAACACCAGTTCGCCCAAGGCGTGTCCATCGATATCCCGGCGGACCAGGCCGAGCCCCTGCAGCCGGGCGATCAGCGCGCGGATCTGCTCGGTCAGCGCCCGGTCGAGCGCGGTATAGGCCTGGCCGAACGGGCTGTCGGGCAGTTGTGTCGAGATCGCCATCGCCTGCCGCCACATCTCCTTGCTGAGATAATGCAGCGAATGCTCGATATAGATGCCGAGCAGCGTGTCGAGCGCATCGCCGACATTGGCCGGCGGGTTGGCAACCACGCCGCGCCCGGCATTGAGCACCTCGTTGACCTCCATCGAGACGATGGCGCCCAGGATGTCGCCCTTGTTCTGGTAATAGTTGTAGATCGTGCCGACCGAGACTTCCGCCTGCGCCGCGATCGTCTCGATCTTGGCGCCTTCATAGCCGGTGTCGCGAAAAAGCGCCGCCGCCGCCTCGATAATGCGGCGATGCCGATCCGCCTTTTGCCTTGCCCGCAATCCGCTCATGTCGGCTATCTGCCATAAAAACAGAATTGACTCAATTTTAGAATTGGTTCAATTTTTCGCCAGAAGCCAGAAAGGCAAGGGAGAACACTCGATGACCATCAATCCAAACACCCCGAATCCAACGACCAGGAAGCCGCTTTCGGTTCTGAAGAGCCACCTCCACGCCGCGTGTGCGGCGACAGCGCTGCTGCTGGCGACGGGCAGCCTCGCTCAGGCCGCCGATCTCAACGCCCTGATCTGGTGCGATCACGCCGACCCGGCGCTGCTGCAGCCCTTCGAGGAGGCCAACGGCGTCAAGGTCAATGTCAAGGAATTCGAAGGCACCGGCGCCGGCATGGCGATTGTCGAGCAGTCGCAGCCCGGCGACTGGGACGTGATGGTGATCGACAGCATCGACATACCGCGCGGCGTCGAAAAGGGCCTGTTCGAACCGCTGCCGGAAGACAAGCTGCCGCTGGCCGACCTCTTTCCCCAGGTGAAGATGGACAGCTCCACCGTGGTCGACGGCAAGCGCTACGGCATCACCGAAAAATTCGGCTACAACACCATCGGCTACAACAAGACCAAGGTCGATCCGGCCGACATGCAGTCGCTGGCCGCGCTGACAGGCGACAAATACAAGGGCAAGATCGCCATCTACGACTATTACCTGCCGGTCATCGGCATGGCAGCGCTGGCGATCGGCAAGAAGACCGCCGAGCTGACCGAAGCCGACCTTCCGGCCATCAAGCAAGAGCTGCTCAAGATGAAGGCCAATGCCAAGCTGGTCGGCGAAGTGACCGCCAGCCAGACCGCGCTGGCGACCGGCGAGGTCGACATTCTGGTCGGCGGCGGCGAATGGGTGACGGCCGGGCTGGCCAAGGAGAACCCTGCCCTCGACTTCTCGATCCCCAGAGAAGGTGCTGTGCTGTGGTCGCAGTCGCTGGCCATGTTCAAGGATTCCAAAAACAAGGACATGGCGCTAAAATTCATCCAGTACATCATGAGCCCTGAAGGCCAGGCGCGGCTTGCCACCTCTGCCTGCTATTGGGGCATGCCGGCGAATACCAAGGCGGCTCTGACCGATGAACAGAAGAAAATCCTGCGCTTCGACGAGCAGCCGGATTTCCTCGCCCGCGCCCAGCCCTACCCGGCGCCGGATGCCGATCTCGACAAGAAGATGCAGGACGTCTGGACCGAAATGCTGCAGGCGCAGTGACCGGTCGCCGGTCGTGAACTCTGCCACGAACAGCGGGCGTGCCCTGCCCCGGGCGGGCTATGCCCTGCCTCGGACGGGCCGTGCCCTGCGCTGGGCGCTGGTCACGCCGGCGCTCGGCTGGACGCTGCTGTTCTTCGTGCTGCCGTTCGTCGCCATGGGGTTTTCCAGCCTGACGGCGCATGACGGCGGCGGCTTTACGCTTGCCAACTACAGCCAATTCTTCACCAACCCGGCCTATTGGCAGGCGATGGTGAATTCGCTGCAGGTCACCGTGATCGTCACAGTGATTTCGGTGCTGCTCGCCTACCCCTTCGCCTGGATCCTGGCCGAACAGGTGCCGGAACGCTGGCAGCGGCTGGCGCTGATGCTGGCGGTGCTGCCGTTCTGGACCTCCTATGTCGTGCGCTCCTATTCCTGGCTGCTGGTGCTGGCGCAGAACGGCGTGATCAACCGCGCGCTGACCGGCTCCGGCCTGTTCAGCGAGCCGCTGCAGCTCGCCAACACGCGGCTGGCCACGGTCATCGGCTTCGTGCACTTCTTCGTCATGCTTTTGACGCTGACGATCTTCGCCAATCTGAAGCAGCTCAGCCCGAGCTACCGCAAGGCAGCCGCCGATCTCGGCGCCGGGCCGGTGCGCACGTTCCTGCATGTCGTCCTGCCGCTGACCTTGCCCGGCATCATGGTCGGCGCCTTCCTCACCTTCGTGCTGTGCATCGGCGACTACATCACGCCGCAGATCCTCGGCGGCAACAACGAGCTTTTGATGCCGCAGCTGGTGATGATGCAGATCGGCCGGCGCGGCGATTTTCCGCTCGCCTCGGCGCTGTCGATCATCCTGATGGCGGTTGTCACCATTGCCTATCTCACCTGCGCCCGCTGGCTCAAGATCGAGCGGGCCTGACCGTGCGCGCCCTTGTCCGCATCGTCTCCTGGTTTTACGCCATCGCCATCTATGGCTTCATCTTCCTGCCGGTGGTCGTTCTGGTGCTGTTTTCGCTTCAGGCGACGTCGTTTCCGATCCCGCCCTTCACCGGGCCGTCGCTGCGCTGGTACGACGCCGTGCTCGCCGACACGCGGCTGACCTCGGCGCTGGTCAATTCGCTTCTGGTCGCGGCCCTCTCCTCGGCTGCCGCCGTCACGCTCGGTTTCCTCTCTGCCTGGGGTTTTGCGCGTTTCGTCCTGCCGGGCTCGGCCCTGCTGCGCGGGCTGATCACGCTGCCGCTGACCGTGAGCTATCTCATCATCGGCATGGGGCTGCTGGTGCTGTTCAACTGGGCCGGCATACCGAAGTCGCTGCTTGCTGCCGGCATCGGCCATGTCGTGATCAACCTGCCGCTCTGCTTTGCCATCATCTACAGCCAGATGGGCGACCACCAGATCAACATCGAGCGTGCCGCGCGCGACCTCGGTGCGCCCGAATGGAAGGTGCTGCTGCTGATCACCGTGCCTGTCATGGCGCCGGCGATCTTCGCCGGTTTCTTCCTGTCGATGACCTTCTCCTGGGACGAATTCGTGATCTCCTTCCTGCTGACGCGCTTCGATACGACGCTGCCGGTCGAGATCTGGAACCTGCTGCGCTCCGGCCTCAATCCCAAGACCAACGCCGTCGGCTCGCTGGTCTTCGCCGTCTCCATCGTGCTGGTGGTGTTTTTTGAGCTGATGCTGTTGCGGAGGAAGCCGGCATGACCGCGCCACTGGTCGATATCCGCGCTGTCTCGCACCGCTTCGGCCAGCACACCGTGTTGAGGAACGTCTCGCTGCAAATCGAGCCGGGCAGCTACACCATCCTGCTCGGACCGTCGGGCTCCGGCAAGACGACGCTTTTGTCCATTCTCGGCGGCTTCGTCACGCCGAGCCAAGGCAAGGTGCTGATCCGCGGCGAGGACTGCACCGCGGTGCCGCCGGCGAAGCGCCCGACGACGACGGTGTTCCAGGACTATGCGCTGTTTCCGCACATGAGCGTCGGCAGCAATGTCGGCTTCGGCCTGCGCATGCAAGGCGTCGATGCCGCGACACGGACCGCGCGGGCGCGCGACGCGCTGGCGCTGGTCGGGCTCGCCACCGCCTTCGACAAGAAGCCGCACCAGCTTTCCGGCGGCCAGCGCCAGCGCGTCGCGCTGGCCCGCGCCCTTGTCGTCGAGCCGGCCGTGCTGCTGCTCGACGAACCGCTCGGCGCGCTCGACCTAAAATTGCGCCGGCAGATGCAGGACGAGTTGAAAGCGATCCAGAAACGCGTCGGCACCGCCTTCATCCATGTCACCCACGACCAGGAAGAGGCGATGGCCCTGGCCGACCATTGCGTCGTGATGAATGACGGGTGCATCGAGGACGAAGGCCCGCCGGAGCGCGTCTATGCGCGGCCGGCGACGCGCTTTTCCGCGACCTTCATGGGTGAGAGCACGCTGATATCGGGAACGGTGACGGCGGCGAAGCATGGAACAATCACAGTCGCGACCCAGGTCGGACCGCTTTCGCTGCCCGGTACAATGCCTGCTGGCGCTTCTGTCGCCCTCGCCGTCCGTCCGGAGCACCTTGTCCTCGGCGCAACCGGCGGCGCGGTAAGGCTCGGAACGGCCAAGGTGAGCGACGTGGTGTTTCAAGGCAGCTTCAAACGCGTGCTGGCTGTCTCCGAGAAAGACCCGGCGCTGCACTTCATCGCCAGGGTTCCCGCAGCAACGGTCGTCCAGCCGGGCGACATCTCTGCGGTTTCGTGCGAGGCTGGCGATGTCATCCTTCTGGCGAGCTGAGCCATGGGCACGCTTCCGATCATCGACGCTGCGAATTGGTATGAAGCCATCCGTATGAGCGATGGCGTGACGCTGATCCACGAGCCGTGGATCAGGCCGTTCTTCCGCTGCAACATCTGGCATGTGCGCGGCCGCGATCGCGATCTCCTGTTCGACACCGGCCTCGGCCATTTCAGCCTGCGGCGCCACGTGCCGCTGGTGACGGAGAGAAAGCTCGTTTGCGTAGCGAGCCACACGCATTTCGACCATATCGGGTGCCATCACGAATTTCCGGACCGTTGCGTGCATGCGGCCGAAGCGGAAATCCTCGCCGATCCGCGCAATGAATGGACGGTCGCCGACCGCTACGCGACCGACGCCATGTTCGACGCAATGCCGCAGGGCTGGGATGCCACGCGCTACCGGATCCAGCCGGCGCCGGCCGATCGTTTGCTTGGAGAAGGCGATTTCGTCGATCTCGGCGACCGTGCCTTCGAGGTGATCCACACACCGGGCCATTCACCCGGTGGCATAGCGCTCTACGAGAGGAAGACCGGCATCCTGCTTTCCGGCGACATCGTCTATGACGGCCCGCTGATCGACGATGTCTATCATTCCACTGTCGACGACTATGTCGAGACGCTGCTGCGGATGCGCGACCTCGATGTTGCGGTCGTGCATGGCGGCCACTTCCCGAGCTTCGGCAAGGTGCGCTACCGCCAGCTTATCGACGAGTATCTCGCACAAAAGCGGCAGGCCGGCTGCCACCTGCTGCAGGCGCGATAAGCACCGGCCTCTGGATCGCGGGAAGTGCCTGGCGAATTACAACGCCCTTTGCGGGCACGGCGTGCCGGCGGCATCGCCGCAGCGTGAAGCCGTTGGTTGGGGTCTCAAACTTGTCTGTTCCGACTGGCGCACCAGTTGGGCAAAGGCAAGCGCGAAACTTCCCAGCATCAGGACGATGACAATCAGGCGTGTTACCGGCAATAAATCGGTCCGACTAGCTGGCCCCCACGCCGCCCATCCGCTGCCGGCTAACATGGTCGATCCGGCTTTACGAGAGTTTAACCCCCGTCTTAACCATCACATTCGCTTGTCACTCGACACGATGCGCGAGCAGCAGGCCGGCAGTTCCTCCCGGCGCTGTATCAAGCGGCGCCAGATGTCTCGCTTTGCAGATTTGCCCGCCCATGCTAACCCGGCGCTGGCGCGGCCCAAGCAACCGGTCGCCACCAACCGGTCGCCATCAACATCGCCATTGGGAGCCATGAATAAAGCCGCCAGCCGCTTCGCCTTCGTCTCGTCCGACACCGCCGACGCCAAGGCGGCGCTGGAGAGCCTTTCGGCGCGCTATGGCCAGGCATCCATCGAGGATGCAGAGATCGTCGTCGCGCTGGGCGGCGACGGCTTCCTGTTGCAGACCTTGCGCGACACGATGAGCACGGGAAAAAAGGTCTACGGCATGAACCGTGGCACCATCGGCTTCCTGATGAACGAATATCGCGCCAGCGGTTTGACCGGGCGCATCGCGGCGGCCGTTGCCGAAACGATCCGTCCGCTGGAGATGCAGGCGGTGACGGCTGAGGGCGAAACGATCTCGGCGTTGGCGATCAACGAGGTTGCGCTGTGGCGCCAGTCCTACCAGACAGCCAAGATCCGTATCACCGTGGACGGGCAAGTGCGGCTGGAGGAATTGAACTGCGACGGTGTGATGGTCGCGACGCCGGCCGGCTCGACCGCCTACAACCTATCCGCGCACGGGCCGATCCTGCCGCTCGATGCGCCGCTGCTGGCGCTGACTCCGGTCAGTCCGTTCCGCCCGCGCCGCTGGCGCGGCGCGCTGCTCTCCAACAAGTCGACCGTTCGTTTCGACATTCTGGAGGCGGAAAAGCGGCCGGTGAACGCCGCCGCCGACCATACCGAGGTGAAGGCCGTAACCTCGGTTACGGTGCAGGAATCGCCAACGGTAACGGCGACGCTGCTGTTCGATCCGAGCCACTCGTGGAACGAGCGCATTCTCGCCGAACAGTTCCGCTATTGAGCCGGCGCAGCGACAGCAGATGGATTAAGCATCGCGATTAAGGTTACGACTTCACAATCGTGCCGTCCCCCGCCTGTTTGTGTTGACAAATCGTGGGCTTGCGCCTACCTGCAATACCAATCTTGCAGGCGCGCGGCGCTTGCCGCGACCGCTTGCGTTGCGCCCCCGAACCAGCCAAAGACAGCCAAACTTGTCCTCAGACACCCAGATCGCTCAAGACGTGTTGACCTTCGCAGACCTCGGCCTGTCGCCGAAGGTCCTTTCCGCAGTCACCGACGCCGGTTACACCGAACCGACGCCGATCCAGGCCGGCGCCATTCCGCACGCCTTGCTCGGCAAGGATATTTTGGGCATCGCCCAGACCGGCACCGGCAAGACCGCCTCGTTCGTGCTGCCGATGCTGACCCGCCTCGAAAAAGGCCGGGCACGCGCCCGCATGCCACGCACGCTGATCCTCGAGCCAACCCGCGAGCTTGCCGCGCAGGTTGAAGAGAACTTCATCAGATACGGCAAGAACCACAAGCTCAACATCGCGCTGCTGATCGGCGGCGTGTCCTTCGACGAGCAGGACAAGAAGCTGGAGCGCGGCGCCGACGTGCTGATCGCGACGCCAGGCCGCCTGCTCGATCATCGCGAGCGCGGAAAGCTTCTGCTCAACGGCGTGGAGATCCTGGTCATCGATGAGGCCGACCGCATGCTCGACATGGGCTTCATTCCCGACATCGAGCGCATCTGCGAGATGATCCCGTTCACCAGGCAGACGCTGTTCTTCTCGGCGACGATGCCGCCTGAGATCACCAAGCTCACCGAGAAATTCCTGCACGCGCCGGTGCGCGTCGAGGTTTCGAAGGCGGCGTCCGCCGCGACCAACATCGTCCAGCGGCTGGTGAAATCCGGCTCAAAACCCTGGGACAAGCGCGAGACGCTGCGCAATCTGATAAAGGCCGAGGATGCGGAGCTGAAGAACGCCATCATCTTCTGCAACCGCAAGATCGAGGTCTCGGAGCTTTTCCGCTCGCTGCTGAAACATGATTTCGACGCCGGCGCGCTGCATGGCGACATGGACCAGCGCGCGCGCATGCAGATGCTGGCCAATTTCCGTGACGGCAAACTGCGCTACCTCGTTGCGTCGGACGTAGCGGCGCGCGGCCTCGACATCCCCGATGTCAGCCACGTCTTCAATTACGACGTGCCGATCCATGCCGAGGACTATGTCCACCGCATCGGCCGCACCGGCCGCGCCGGCCGCTCGGGCAAATCCTTCACCATCGCCACCAAGTCCGACACCAAATACATCGACGCGATCGAACGGCTGATCGGCAACAAGATCGAGTGGCATGACGGCGATCTGTCGACGGTCGTCGCCAGCGAGGGCGGAGACGACGATGCTCCCCGCCGTGGCCGCGGCGCCCCGCGCCGCGCCGGCCGCAAGGACGATGGCAAGGAAAGGGCCGAACGCAGACCACGCGAACGCCACGCCAAGCAAAGCCAAGCTGCCGCACCGGATGCGGCGCGCGAGGAACAGCCAGTGGCGGCCGAGACCGCGGTCGCCGATGCCGGTGAGCGGCGCGCGCGCAAGGAAGCGATCCGCTCGGAAAACACCGAGCGCCAAGCTTCACCCGAACGCCAAGCTTCACCCGAACGGAAGGCTTCGCCCGATCGCCATCGCAACGAACAGCGCGCGCCGGAACGTGGCGACACCAGGCCGCAGCGCGACGGCAATCGCCCGGCCCGCCATCGCCAGGAAGACAACGATGGTACCGTCGGATTCGGTGACGACATGCCCGCGTTCATGCGCATTGTCGCCAAGGGCTAACAGCAGAAATTGGGCTGATCACAGCAGAAATTCTCAAATACCAGCAAAACGGCCCCTTGCGGGGCCGTTTTCATGTGCAATGCCGTCTTCTGCCTGCCTTGCTCAGGTGAGCGGCGAGAGCTGGATTTCGACGCGGCGGTTCTGGGCGCGGCCGGCGGCCGTCGCATTGGAGGCGATCGGACGCGTCTTGCCGAAGCCGGTGACGGCGAAGCGGCGGGTATCGACGCCCTGCCCGGACAGATAATTGGCGACTGCCAGCGCGCGGCGCTGCGACAGGTCGAAATTGTGTTCGTCGCCACCGGTCGAGTCGGTGTGGCCGAACACGTCGACGGTGGTCTGGCGGAACTTGTTCAGCACAAGTGCTACCGAATTCAGCACCTGATAGAAGCCGGGCTTCACCGCGTCCTGGTCGACGTTGAAGGTGATGTCGGACGGCATGTTGAGGATGATCTGGTCGCCGCTGCGGGTGACGCTGACGCCGGAACCCTGAAGCTGGCGGCGCAGTTCGGCCTCGTTCTGGTCCATCGTGGCGCCGATGGCGCCGCCAGCGAGCGCGCCGACGCCAGCGCCGATCAGCGCATTGCGGCGATCGTTGCCGCCGGCGAGCAGGCCGAGCCCCGCACCCGCCAGCGCGCCGATGCCGGCGCCGGCCGCAGTGTTGGAAACTTTCTGCTGTCCGGTATACGGATCGGTTGTGGTGCAGGCACTCACGAGCACAGCCGTCGCCACTGCGACGAACACAGTCTTTTTCATCAGGTAGTCCCTCTCCAGTCCGCGGTCCCACCAGTGGCGCGCCGCATCCCTTGTGCGTCCAAGTTGACGCACGTCGCTCTATGCTTGTAACATGAAATGCGGCGAAAAATGGAAGGGGAAAAGCGGCTGGCCACGGCTTTTCCCGGTCAATCCAACCGCCGCTATTTGCGCAATTCCGATGGGCTGGCAGAGACTGTCGGCTACCAGAGATTCTTGCCGTCGATGACGACGACCTCGACCTGATCGAGGTCGAAATCGTCGAACAGGCGAGAATTCACGCTGATTTTCGGATTGTCGAAATTCGGCTTGCCGGTCGACCAGTCCGGCGTTTCGGTGAAGGTGCCGCAGCCGCAGGTGGCGCAGAAACCATGTTTTACCGTTTTCGAGCCCCATTGATAGAAAGAGACATTCTTGAGCGGGCTGGTGAGCTTGAATTGCGACGGGACGTAATAGGCCCACAACGAGCCGCGTTTCGAGCAGAAGGAGCAGGTGCATTGCGTCACGGTTAGCGGCGCTTCCGAAACCTCGAACATCGTCGCCCTGCAGTGGCAGCTTGCCTTTATGGTCATGACGCCTCCCTCGCGATTGCTTCCCGCCAGCGCGGTAAGGCAACATAAAGAGGCGCTGTTGACAACCGTCTGTCGGCAGACTCGGGGTGCCTGCGTCGGACGCGTGGCGTGCTTCAATCTTGTTGATGCATGTCGTTATCCCAAACCGCTGCGCAGCCTCGGGTCAGGCCATGGCTCTCGGAGCAAGCTTTTGGGCGACAAGCATCAAAACGACGACGGTGGCACGAACAGGCAGATGGTCTTTCCGTCATTGGCGCCGGCGACCGAACACCAGTGATATTCGCCGTCGGGCGAATTCTTGATCCGTGCATCGCTGTAGCCCACGACCTCGCCAGTTCCCTTGATGACATAGCCCTCTGGACGCTCGCTGATCGACGTCTGCGAGACCGCGCGGCAATCATAGCCGGAACAACAGGAGAATGGGTAACTCCAGCCTTGCGGCTTCGCTGCAGTCGGCGTGGCGTCGTGCGCCAAGGCGGATGCTGCAAATGTAGTGACGACGGCCGTCAGGGCCACCACCGCAATGATCGAATTCAGGAGGCGGCGCGCCGTCTTGACGGCTGAGGCCAGTCGGGTTGTGGAAGCAGGCATGGGCGCAATTCCTATCACCGAGTTATCAAGCGTTTCGCTTGCCCGTTCTTGGAACGTAACTTCCCAGTGGCCGGCTCGTCAGGTCGCAGATACGCCGCGTCCGGCCATAAATGCTTTTTCCCCCAGCGTTCGGATGCTGGGCTGATTCCTTTGCTGGCGCAAGAAATTGCTGTGCAACCGAGCGCCGACATCTGCAGCCGGAACCAGCCTGCCGGGGCTGACGAGAGTGACTTCATCAACCCCGGCAGTGGGATCGCGCGGATAACGAGAATCAGCTCGCGGTGGTTCCGGGCCAAGCCCTGGCAGGCCTGCAACAATGAACCCGGAGGTAGAAGTAATTGTCGAAAATTGGATGAAAAAACAAAGCCATAAAGCAGCCGCTCAATTACAGTGAAGAGCCTGTTACTCTAGCGTGATGTTCCTGCTGCTTGGGGCGTAGAAGCTTCAGTCGATATCGGCCACCACTTCGCCGGCGCCGCCCTCGATGCGCTGCGACAGCGAGGCCTCCATGAAATCGTCGAGGTCGCCGTCCAGCACGCTCGACGGGCTTGTGCTCTCGACGCCCGTACGCAGATCCTTCACCAGCTGATAAGGCTGCAGAACGTAGGAGCGTATCTGATGGCCCCAGCCGATATCGCTCTTCGACGCTTCGGTGGCGTTGGCCACCGCCTCGCGCTTCTTCAGTTCTTCCTCGTAGAGCCGCGAACGCAGCATCTCCCAGGCCTTCGCCTTGTTCTTGTGCTGGGAGCGCTCAGCCTGGCAGGCGACCGCGATGCCGGTGGCGAGATGGGTGATGCGGACCGCTGAATCGGTGGTGTTGACGTGTTGGCCGCCCGATCCGGATGAACGATAGGTGTCGATGCGGACATCCGATTCGGAAACGTCGATGTCGATCGTATCGTCGATCACGGGATAGACCCAGACGCTGGCGAAGGAGGTGTGACGGCGCGCATTGCTGTCATAGGGGGAAATACGCACGAGACGGTGAACGCCGGATTCCGTCTTCAGCCAACCATAGGCGTTGTGGCCCTTGATCAGCAGCGTGGCGGACTTGATGCCGGCCTCTTCGCCGTCATGCACCTCCAGCACCTCGACCTTGAAGCGGCGCCGCTCGGCCCAACGCGTGTACATGCGCAGGAGCATCGAGGCCCAGTCCTGGCTTTCGGTGCCGCCGGCGCCGGCATGGATTTCGAGATAGCTGTCGTTGGCGTCGGCCTCGCCCGAAAGCAGCGTCTCGATCTGGCGGGCCTTTGCTTCGCCGCGCATCGAGCGGATCGCCGCTTCCGCCTCGGCGACGACGCCCTCATCGCCCTCTTCCTCGCCAAGCTCGATCAAGCCGATATTGTCTTCCAGCGCCTGGGTGAGGCCTTTGACTGCGGCGATGCCTTCCTCGAGGCCCTGGCGCTCACGCATCAGCTTCTGCGCCTCCAGCGGTTCGTTCCAGAGGCTCGAATCCTCGGCACGCACATTCAGGTATTCAAGCCGCTTTATGGCTTGATCCCAGTCAAAGATGCCTCCTCAGCAGGGTTATCGCCTGCCTGATTTCGTCGACAATATTCTGCGTTTCCGCGCGCATGGCTGGCCGTTCTGTCCTGTGCTGAAATGGTGCCCTGTCGCTTGAGCAGAGCTTGGGTTGGCGCGATACATAGGGACGGCACCGCCGCCTGTAAAGCGAAATGGGCCGGCTCGAAAGCCGGCCCAAACACCTTAGACCTATGTCAATAGAGCCCGCCGCCGCCGGACTGGATGGCTTGGTTGGCCTGTGGCGACAGCGCGCCGCCGGAGGCGTTGGAGCCGTCCTCACCCATGCCGATCACCCAATAGCTGTCGGCGGGGCCGGTGCCCGGCTTGAAGGCTTCGATAAACGCGCCGGCGTCGTCCGGGTTGGCCCGCATGCCGGTTTTGCGATTGATGGCGATCAGTTTCATGCCTTCGGGAACCTGGAAATCGACATTGGGCGTGCCGTCCAGCGCCACGCGCATGAAGTCCTTGAAGATCGGCGCAGCAAGGCCGCCGCCGGTCGCGCCCTTGCCAAGACCTTTGGGCTGATCATAGCCCATATAAAGGCCGACAACGAGGTTGGGGGTATAGCCGATGAACCAGGTATCCTTCTCGTCGTTTGTCGTTCCAGTCTTGCCGGCGATGTGGCGGCCGAGTTCGGCAACGGTAGCGCCGGTACCGCGCTCGACGACGCCCTCCATCATCGAAGTGATCTGATAGGCGGTCATCGGATCGAGCACCTGCTCGGAATTGTCGACCAGTTCCGGCTCAGGCTGGTTCTGCCATTCAGCCGCATTGCAATTTTTGCAGCCACGTTCGTCCTGCCTGTAGACCGTCTTGCCGTAGCGGTCCTGGATCCGGTCGATCAGCGTCGGCTTGATCGACTTGCCGCCGTTGGCCATGATCGAATAAGCCGATACCATGCGCATCACGGTCGTCTCGCCCGACCCCAGCGCCATCGGCAGATACGGCGCCAGTCGATCATAGACGCCGAAGCGCTCGGCATATTCGGCGACCAGCTTCATGCCCATGTCGTTGGCCAGGCGCACAGTCATCAGATTGCGCGACCTCTCGATGCCGGACCGCAAGGTCGCCGGGCCCGCAGTCCTTCCATCGTAGTTTTTCGGCGTCCAGGTCGTGTTGCCGCTCTTGATGGTGATCGGGCCATCCATGATCACCGAAGCCGGCGTATAGCCATTGTCGAGAGCGGCCGCATAGACGATCGGCTTGAACGACGAACCCGGCTGCCGCATGGCCTGCGTGGTACGGTTGAATTCGGATAGCGAATAGGAGAACCCGCCGACCATGGCCAGAACGCGCCCGGTATGCGGATCCATGGCGATCAGGCCGCCCTCCACTTCGGGGGCCTGGCGCAAGATATAGGCCCCATCCGTACCTTCTTTCTTCTGCACGAAGATGACGTCGCCAGGCTTCAGCACGTCCGCCGGCGATTTGGCCTTGACTGTCTTGCCGCCGACCACATGACGCATGGCGAAACTCATGTCCTCGCGGCTGACGGTGCCTTCGATGCGATGCTTGACGAGTTCGCCCGAGATCTGCCGGGTCGGCCGAAGGCCGATCGACAGGCCGCTCTCCGAGCTGTCGAGCACGACGGCGAGCGACCATTCGGGCACGTCGTCCAGTCCCTTGACTTCGCTCAAAGGCACGCCCCAGTCGCCGGATACGTCGATGGTCTTCACCGGCCCGCGATAGCCGCGCAGCGTATCGAACTTCATCAGGCCGTTCTGCATGGCTTTGCGGGCGATGAGCTGCATCTTGGGATCAAGCGTCGTACGGACGGACAGGCCGCCCTCGTAGAGCGCATTCTCGCCGTAGCGCGCGCTGATCTGGCGACGCACCTCCTCGGTGAAATATTCGCCGGCGAACAGATAGGTGCCGGAGCGGCGTGGCTTGACGCCGAGCGGCTCGGCCTTGGCCTTGGCACCTTCCTCTTGCGTAACGTAGCCGTTGCCGACCATCTGGTCGATCACCCAGTTGCGGCGCTCGATGGCGCGGTCGGCATATTTGAAGGGGTGATAGTTGGAGGGGCCCTTCGGCAAAGCCGCCAGATAGGCCGCCTCCGCCACGGTGAGTTCATTCACCGCCTTGTCGAAATAGGTGAGTGCTGCGCCGGCGACGCCATAGGCGCCAAGCCCGAAGAAAATCTCGTTAAGGTAGAGCTCGAGGATGCGGTCCTTCGAATAGGCCTGCTCGATGCGGAAGGCGAGGATCATCTCCTTGATCTTGCGCTCGTAGGTCTGGTCCGAGGACAACAGGAAGTTTTTCGCCACCTGCTGGGTGATCGTCGAGGCGCCGACCTGGCGCTTGCCCGAGCCAGCATTCTGCAGATTGACCATGACTGCGCGGCCAAGGCCGGTCATATCGATGCCGGGGTGATTGTAGAAGTTTTTGTCCTCAGCAGACAGGAATGCCGCCTTGACACGATCCGGCACCGCCTGGATCGGCAAATACAGGCGCCGCTCGCGCGCATATTCGGCCATCAGCGCACCGTCGGACGCATGGATGCGGGTCGTCACCGGCGGTTCATACTTGGCCAGGACCTCGTAATCGGGCAAATCCTTCGACAAATGGCTGATATAGATCGCCACCCCGGCCGCGACCAAAAGGGCCAGCGCGGTGCCGATGCCGAAGAAATAGCCAATAAGACGAATCATGCCCGCTCCAGTCCTTGGTTCGGGAATTGCCTAAACGAAGCCGCCTTTCGCGCAAGCTTTCGAGACGATCCCGACCGGTAATCGAAAATCCATGTCGCCACCATGTGGGCAAAATGCGGCAGCCTGGAATTTCGGCTTCGAATGGCGAAAATATAAGTGCAAAGTGTTGTCGTCGTGCAACGCTGCCTCTGGTTGTGGCGAGGGCTGGCATCTCAGCCTCCGGTTCGGGCTCCGGCCTTGGCTGAAGCGAACAGGGCGATGGCATTGGTTATGCTCTGGGCCGCCTTGCTGCGCCAATCGGCGCTGAGCAGTTGTGCCTCGTCCTTGGCATTCGACAGATAGCCGAGTTCGACCAGCACGGAGGGAACATCCGGCGCCTTCAACACCTTGAAGCTGGCCGAACGCTGCGGATTGTTGATGAGGCCGACACTGGTGGAAAGCTGGCCGACCAGCGTTTGGGCAAAGCTCATCGAGAAACTGTGCGTCTCGCGGCGAATCAGGTCGATCAGGATGTCGGTTACTTCCTTGTCGTCGTCCTTGATTTCCATGCCGGCGAATTGGTCGGAAAGGTTTTCACGGTCGGCGAGCGCCTGCGCTTCGGGATCGGAAGCCTTGTCGGAGACGGTGTAGACGGTTGCGCCGCGAAGGCCCTTGACCCTGATGGTGTCGGCGTGGATCGAAATGAGCAGATCGGCCTCGTGCTGGCGGGCAATGCGCACGCGGTCGTCCAGCCGCAGGAATTGGTCCGTCTCGCGCGTCAAGAACACGTCGTATTTGCCGACTGCGGCGAGTTTGTCCCGCAATTCGGTGGCGAAAGCGAGCGTGACGTTCTTCTCGACGGTGCCGTTCATGCCCTCGGCGCCGCCGTCGATGCCGCCATGGCCTGGATCGATGACGATGGTGAAGCGATGGCCTGGATTGGAGACCGGGCCGGTGCCGACCCTGCCGCCCTTGTCGGAGGAGACCGTCGAGCCGGTGGTCAACGCCTGATTGGCAAGAGCGGCGTCGAACTCCCGCACGGACGCCGCCGACATGTCGATGGCGATGCGGTAGCCGTTGCCGTCATCGTTCTTGAGCACGTCGAACCTGTCGATGGCGAACGGGCCCTTGCCGGTGAGAATCAGCCGCGATACCCCCTCGCCGAGATCGCCGTAACGCACGCTCCTGACCAGGCCGCGCGCCTTCACATCCTTGGCATTGATGGCGAATCTCGTGCTTGGCAGGTCGATGACCAGACGGTGGGGGCCGCGCAGCAGGAACCATTTGACGTTGGGCTCACGATCGAAATTCATGACGATGCGCATCTTGGTGGCGTCACCGGCCATTTTGTAGCTCGTCACTGCCAGCGGCGCGTCGGCGGCAAAGGAGACTGGCGAACGAGCCAGGCATGCGACAACCAGCAACAGCAGACAAGCAGCGCGGAAGAAGTGGGCAGCGCGGAAGCGGGCACCTCGCAAGTGGGCAGCGCGGAAGTACGCGGCGTAGAAAAAAATGCCTCCGGCGCGACCACTCATGTGCGTGAAGACTGCCAGTGCCATCTCTTCCAGTCGCTCCGGTTTGGCGTGAGGCGCCCGATCCTGTTGTCGGCCAATCTTGCTTGTCGGAGTGTCGTCGTCTTGTCGAAACGCCGGTCAGGCCGCGAACTCGATTAACGGTTGGTAACCAGAGAAGGTTAACCAAGCCTTTTCACGCAACGCTTAAAGCCGTGCTTCCGTTGCGGAACTGCATTTTGCCGGCATCGGAAATCGGGGTTGCCTTCCAACCCGCCAAATCATAAAAGCGATGGTGGATCACTGCAATCCTGGAACCGTCCTTCTCCGCAGCTTCCTGCTACAGGTGAGATGAACGACGGCTCCTTTCGCGTCAGGCGAAAAGGCAACAGGTGATCGCGACGAATTTCGCAGGTGTAAGCCCGTGGCGGGGGAAGCGCCTGCGTGAGGAAAACGGCCGGGATTGTCCCGCGCCGGCTCTGTACGAGCAAACAAGCTGGTCCGGTTTTCCCGGGCTTTGGTTCAAAAAGGTTCTGCTGGTTACGATGGCTTCAAGCGCAATCATGGAAAGGTCCGCAGCAAACCGCGCCATTATGGCTGCGGGCGGCACCGCCATGGCGCTCAGGCAGCGGCCGGCGGACATTCAATTGCCCGGCACCCATGTTCATCCACACTCACAGCGGCGGGCTTTGCCTCGCAAGCTGCGGCTGACGGCTGCCGGGGGGAAACGAAATAATGCCCAACAAAATGCTGATAGACGCCTCCCACCCGGAGGAAACACGAGTTGTCGTCGTTCGCGGTAACCGTATTGAAGAATTCGACTTTGAATCCCAGGACAAGAAGCAGCTCAAAGGAAATATCTACCTCGCCCGCGTAACCCGCGTCGAACCCTCGCTTCAGGCAGCCTTTGTCGAATACGGCGGCAACCGTCACGGTTTCCTCGCCTTCAGTGAAATTCATCCCGACTACTACCAGATTCCGGTCGCCGACCGTCAGGCGCTGTTGCGCGCGGAAGCGCAGGAGGCTGAAGACGAGGACGATGAGGACGGCGATGGCGATGATCGCCAGAACCGCGATCGCGGCCGGCGCGGCCGCCGCCGCGGCGGCAAGAGCCGCGACCGAGGCGAACACAAGCGTGATGCAGGTGCGGCCGATTCGGACGCTTCTGGCGATTCCAATGACAGCGGGTCCAATGACAGCGGGTCCAACGACAGCGGCTCCAATGAGGGCGGCGAACACGGCGAGGATGCGGTCGCGCAGAACGTCGATGCCTCAGAAAACGTCGACACGCCGTCCGCTGCTTCGGAACATGGCGAGGATGTCGCCAGTCATAGCGAGGCAAGTCCTGATGAGACGAGCCGTGACGAGACGGGCCATGGCCGTGACGAAACTGGCGGTGACGAAACTGGGCCTTCCGAAGGCAGTCCGAACTCCATCGCCGCCAGCATCGAATCGGATGTGATTTCCGAAGCCGTGCCGCAGGCTGAGGCGGCCGGCGAAGCCACCTCCACCGACAATGATCGCGGCATGCTGGAAGAGGTGCAGTCATCGCATTCGGATGACCATGAAGTCGAATCGGTCGGCGCCGAGGATGCGCTGGAAGAAGCGCGCAACCGCCGCAAGCCGGTGCGCCGCCAGTACAAGATCCAGGAAGTGATCAAGCGCCGGCAGATCCTTCTGGTGCAGGTCGTCAAGGAAGAGCGCGGCAACAAGGGTGCGGCGCTCACCACCTACCTGTCGCTTGCCGGCCGCTATTCGGTGCTGATGCCGAACACGGCGCGCGGCGGCGGCATCTCGCGCAAGATCACCAACGCACAGGACCGCAAGCGGCTGAAGGAGGTCGTCGCCGATCTCGAAGTGCCGCAGGGCATGGGCGTCATCCTGCGCACGGCCGGCGAAAGCCGCACCAAGGCCGAGATCAAGCGCGACTACGAATATCTGATGCGGCTTTGGGAAAACGTCCGCAACCTGACGCTGCAGTCGACGGCCCCTGCCCTCGTCTACGAGGAAGGCAGCCTGATCAAGCGCTCGGTGCGCGACCTCTACAACAAGGACATCGACGAGATCCTGGTCTCCGGCGAAGAGGGCTATCGCGAGGCCAAGGATTTCATGCGCATGCTGATGCCGAGCCACGCCAAGGTCGTGCAGCCGTTCCGCGACACGACGCCGATCTTCGTGCGCAACGGCATCGAGGCGCAGCTCGACCGCATGCTGCAGCCGCAGGTGACGCTGAAGAGCGGCGGCTACATCATCATCAACCAGACCGAAGCGCTGGTCGCCATCGACGTCAATTCGGGCCGCTCCACCAAGGAGCACTCGATCGAGGACACAGCGCTTCACACCAATCTGGAAGCGGCCGAGGAGGTCGCACGGCAGCTGAGGCTGCGCGATCTCGCCGGCCTGATCGTCATCGACTTCATCGACATGGAGGAGAACCGCAACAACCGCTCCGTCGAGAAGCGGCTGAAGGATCACCTCAAGAACGATCGCGCCCGCATCCAGGTCGGCCGCATCTCGCATTTCGGCCTGATGGAGATGTCGCGCCAGCGCATCCGTGCCAGCGTGCTGGAATCGACGATGAAGCCTTGCCCGCATTGCGGCGGCACCGGCCATGTGCGGTCCGATTCGTCCGTCGCGCTGATGGTGGTGCGGGCGATCGAGGAATTCCTGCTCAAGGATTCGCGCAGCCACATCACGGTGCGGACGCCGGCGGCGACCGCGCTCTATGTGCTCAACCACAAGCGCGGCACGCTGGTGGAGCTCGAAAACCGCTTCGGCCTGACCATCACCGTCGAGGCCGACGACACGGTCGGCGCCCAGCACTATGCGATCTTCCGCGGCGCGCTGGCCGAAAAGCCTGAAGGCTTCGTCGAGGTGCGGACCTTGCCCGCCTATGTCGAGCCGGAAGAGCCCGCCGACGAAATCGAGGAGGAGGAAGACGAGGTCGTTGCACCGGCGGAACAACCGCGCCAGGCGCAGCAGCCAAGGCCCAGCGAGGATGGCGAAGGCCGCGACCGCAAGCGCCGCAAGCGCCGCAGACGGCGCGGCGGCAAGGATCGCGACCGCGAGCATGGCGCCCCCGTGGAAGGCGCGTCCATCTCGGCCGCTGCCGATGGCGTCTCCGAAGCCGCAAGCGATGAAGGCGCCGAAGCAGACCACGAGGACCAGGTCGGCGTCACCGAGGCGGTGGAAGCGTCGGATGAGGGGCAAGAGCCTGAAGGTCGGGAGCTTGATGAAGGTCCGGAGCCTGATGAAGGTCTGGGCAAGAAGCGTCGGCGCGGCAAGCGCGGCGGCAAGCGCAATCGCCGTGAAGACGGCGAAGGCGAGGTCGATGCAGGCACTGCCGAGTCGGCTGACCGTCCCGAGGTCTTGGAGGCCGTCTCCGGCGAACGGGCAGCAGCAACGCCGGTCGAAGCCACGCCGGTCGAAGAGCCTGTCGACCTTGCTCCGGCCAATGACGACATGCCAAGCGCCGAAAAGCCGAAGAAGCCGCGCCGCGCCGCCAAGCCGAAGAAGGCTGCGGCGGACGTCGTTGCCGAGACGCCGGTAGCCGAGCCGGAAATTTCTGCCGAGGCTCCCGCAGCTGTTTCGGAGGAAACAGCCGTGGCCGCCGTCGACGAGAAACCGAAGGTCCGCCCATCGCGACGCAAGCCCATACCGGTCGATGCTCCGGCTGAGCCGATCGTGTCCTCGACTGTTGCCGAAGAGGAAAAGACCGAGGAGAAGCCGAAGCGTGCCGGCTGGTGGCAGCGGAAAGGCTTTTTCTAAGCTTTTCGGTAGTTTAGCCTGATCTTTTGAACAAAAAAATCCCGCGCGCTCCTGTCGACAGCGCGGGATTTTCTTGTCTGAAGCGGGCAAATCTCTATGGCGCGAAAACCGACCAGTTCATCATCTTCGCCAGCCTTTCCAGCGCAATCGACCCCAGCCTGGAATTGCCGTTGGCGTTGAGGCCGGGCGACCAGACGGCGAGCGAGGCCACGCCCGGGACGATCGCCAAAATGCCGCCGCCGACGCCGCTCTTGCCGGGGATGCCGACGCGGAAGGCGAAATCGCCGGAGCCGTCATAGTGGCCGCAGGTCAGCATCATCGCGCCGATGCGGCGCGCGCGCTCGGCCGACACCACGGAATGGCCAGTCGCCGGGTTCTTGCCGCCATTGGCGAGGAAGCGGCCGGCCAGAGCCAGTTGCCGGCAGCTCATCGCGATGGCGCAATGGTGGAAATAGACGCCCAGCGCCAGATCCGGCGCGTGGCTGAGATTGCCGAAGGACTTCATGTAGTTGGCGAGCGCCAAGTTGCGAAAACCGGTGGCTCGTTCCGAAGCCGCGACCTCGCGGTCGATGATGATGGTCTCGTCGTCGGCCAGGAACTGGATGAAGCGCAGGATCTCGCCGATCGCCTCGCGCGGCTGGTGACCGGCGAGCAGAATGTCGGAAATGACGATGGCGCCGGCATTGATGAACGGATTGCGCGGAATGCCGTTTTCGTGCTCGAGCTGGACGATCGAGTTGAACGGGTTGCCCGAAGGCTCGCGCCCGACACGCTGCCACAGCGCGTCGCCGACATTGCCGAGCGCCAGTGTCAGCGTGAACACCTTCGAAATGCTCTGGATCGAAAACGGCTCATCGGCGTCGCCCGCCATCAGCACGCGACCGTCATTGGTCACCGCGGCAATGCCGAACTTTTTCGGATCGACCTTGCCGAGCTGCGGTATGTAGGTCGCGACGTCGCCGCGATCCGTGCGCTCGGCCATTTCGGCGGCAATCTCGGTCAAAGCCTGCTCGAGGTCCGGCATCACGCTATCTCAGCCAGCGCTCGATGCGCATCATCGCCTCGACCATCTCGTCGTGGCTGCCGGCGTAGGAAAAGCGCATGGATCGATGGCCTTGAAGCGGATCGAAATCGCGGCCGGGCGTCGCCGCCACATGCGCCTCGGCCAGCATCTTGCGCGCGAAGGCCATGCTGTCGTTGGTGTGCCTGGTGACATTGCAGAAGGCGTAGAACGCCCCGTCCATCGGTGCCGCCAGGGTAAAGCCGAGTTCGGGCAGGCGTTTCATCAAAAGCTCGCGATTGCCCGCGTAGCGCGCCTTCACAGCCTCCAATTCCGCGGTTGCCTTGAACGCCTCGATCGCGGCGATCTGGGACAGTTCCGGCGGTGAGATGTAGAGACTCTGGGCGATGCGCTCGACCGGCCGCACCAATGGTTCCGGCAGCACCATCCAGCCGATGCGCCAACCGGTCATGCAGTAGTATTTCGAGAAGGAATTGATCACCGTCACGTCAGGGCCGCAGGCAAGTGCTGTGCTGTCCGGCGCAGCGTAAGCCAGCCGGTGGTAGATCTCGTCGGAGATCACGGCGATGCCGAGCTCTTGTGCCGTCGTCACCAGCGCCGACAGCTCGTCGGCGGGGATAATCGCCCCGGTCGGATTGGCGGGGCTGGCAAACAACACGCCCTTCAGATTCTTTTCGCGATGCGCAGCCTTCAGATGTTCGGCGTGGAGATAGGCATCACCGTCGAGCTCGATCTCGACGATCTCGATGCCGAGCGCGGCCATGATGTTGCGATAGGCCGGATAACCGGGTGCGGTGATGGCGACACGGTCGCCTGGATCGAACATCGCCAGAAATGCCAGGTTGAAGGCGGCCGACGATCCGGTGGTGACGGCGATCCGGCCGGGTGAAACGGCCAGCCCGTAGTGGTCGGCATAGTGCTGGGCGATAGCCTCGCGCAGGCCCGCAAGACCCAATGCGTCGGTGTAGCCGATGCGCCCCATCTTCAATGCGTTCGTCGCCGCTTGCCTGACTCCGGCCGGCGCCGGATCGGACGGCTGGCCAACGGCCATGGAAACGACCGGCACGCCCCTGGCCTTCAGCCGATTCGCTTCCGCCAGAACGTCCATGGCGTGGAACGGCTCGACGTCGCCGCGACGCGAAAGCGATACAACCATTTGACCTCATTCCTTGTTCGCCCTTGGGTCCGGCCTTTGGGTCAGCCCTTTGAGATCGCCCATGGGCCGGCGCTTGCCGGCTGCCGGCGCCGAGCTTTGGCGTCCCGCGCCGCACAAATGCCCGATTGATGTGAGGATCACAAGTTCAGTAAAAGTTTCAGTGCCGACTTTTCATCCTTCACCCGCTCGTCTACCAGTGGACCTGCCATGTTGAGCCGACCCAAATCGACGATAGCCAGGGCAGCGCGCGCCTTCGCGACGCTTTCGCTTGCCGCGACGGTCGCTGTGAGCAGCACCGTCAGCGCTTTTGCGCAAAACGTGCCGGTGGTGCGCGATGCCGAGATCGAGGCGCTGGTGCGCGCCTATGCGCGGCCGATCTTCAGGGCCGCGGGCCTGCCGGAAGACGGCGTCGACATCGTGCTGGTCAACGACCAGAGTTTCAACGCCTTCGTTGCCGGGTCCCGCCTGTTCATCAACACCGGCGCCCTGATGTCGGCGGAGACGCCCAACGAGATCATCGGCGTCATCGCCCATGAAGCCGGCCACATCGCCGGCGGCCACCAGCAAAAATTGCGCAACCAGCTCGAACGCGCCAAGACGATGGCCATCATCGCGACGCTGCTTGGCGCCGGTGCCATCGTTGCCGGCGCCACCAGCAAGAGCCGGGGCCTGGCCGGCGCCGGCATGGGGGTTGCCGCTGGCGGTGGCGAGTTGGCGCAGCGCAGTATCCTCGCTTATCAGCGCACCGAAGAGATGACCGCCGACCGCTCGGCGATAACCTATCTCAATGCCACCGGCCAGTCCGGCCTGGGCATGCTGAAGACCTTCGGCCGCTTTCAGAGCGCACTTTCGCTGTCGGGGGCGCAGGTCGACCCCTACCGGATCAGCCATCCGCTGCCGCGCGAACGCATCGCCAACCTCGAAGTCCTGGTCAAAAAAAGCCCCTACGTCGAAAAGGTCGATCCGCCGGCGCTGCAACAGCGGCACGACATGATGCGCATCAAGATCGCCGCCTATATGGGAGGTCAGGCCGCCGCATCGCGGCTGATGCGCAAGATGCCGGGCAGCCTCGCCTCGCAATATGGCGACGCGCAGACGAGCTATCTTTTCGGCAATCTGGCCGGGGCGCTTGCCAAGACCAACGCGCTGATCAAGGCACATCCGAAGAACCCCTATTTCCAGGAATTGCGCGGCGACATCCTGATGAAGGCGAACAAACCGAAGGCTGCCGCGGAAGCCTATGCCAAGGCGGTCAGCCTCGACCCAGCGCGATCCGGGCTGCTGCCGGTTTCCTACGGCCAGGCGCTGATGGCAGTCGGCACGCCCGATTCCCTGGAGAAAGCGGTGGTGCAGATCAACAAAGGTCTCGCGCGCGACCGAGAAAACGCCGTCGGTTACCGCCATCTTGCGCAGGCCTATGGCGAGCTTGGCAACATTCCGGCCGCCGACCTTGCGACCGCCGAAGGCCATTTCTATTCCGGCGCCTACAAGGATGCCAAGATCTTCGCAATGCGCGCGCAGATGAAAATGAAGCGTGGCGAGCCGGGCTGGATCCGCGCGCAGGACATCATAAACTACGCACCATCAGGCAAGAAAAAGTGAACCTTCCGGCCGTGCGCGGCGACAAGTGGTTGGACCAATCGGGTAGTCGAACCAATCGGGTAGTCGGGCCAATCGGGTCGGATAACCCGGCCGGAAACCAGGCAAGAGGATCAGGATGATGAAGAAGGCAATTCTGCTGGGCACCACGGGCGTGGCGGTCGCTCTCGCCATGCTGGGTTTCGGGTTCGTGACCGGAAGTCCGCAGACGGCAAAGGCCGATGCCGCGCAGATCGCCCAAGCAGCCTCCGCCGACACCAAGATCGACCGGGCTGAAGTCGAAGGCATCATCCGCGACTATCTGCTGAAGAACCCGGAAGTGCTGCTGGAAGCTCAGGAGGCGCTCGAGGCCAAGCAGAAGGAGGCGCAGCGCGTCGCCAGTCTCGACGTCATCAAGGATGCCAAGGATCAGATCTTCAACTCGGCCTTCGACGGCGTCGTCGGCAATCCGAACGGCAAGGTCACCATCGTCGAATTCTACGACTACAATTGCGGCTACTGCAAACGCGCCATGGAGGACATGCAGACGCTGACGACAGCCGATCCGGAGCTGCGCTTCGTGCTCAAGGAGTTCCCGATCCTCGGCCCGGATTCGCAGAAGGCAAGCGTCGTCTCGATGGCCTTCCACCTGATGATGCCGGAGAAATACGGCGAGTTCCACAACGCGTTGCTCGGCGCCCAGGGACGCGCCACCGAAGCGGCGGCCATCAAGGTCGCGCTTTCGCTCGGCGCCGACGAAGCGACGCTGCGCGAGAAGATGAAGGATCCGTCGATCGCCGAGGCCCTCTCCAAGACCTATGATCTTGCCAACAAGCTGGCCATCACCGGAACGCCCTCCTATGTGGTCGGCAACGAGGTGGTGTTCGGTGCGCTCGGCCAAGACGTGCTGGCGAAGAAGATCGAAGCGGCCAAGGCCGCACTCTGATCGGCGGCTGGCTTTCTGCGCAAGCCATTTTCCGCCTGTTGTGGACAGCGAAAGAACCCACTTGCGCTCTTTTCGCAGGCGTCTAAGCCCATTATAGAGGCCCGGTGCGCCGACTGATGCCGGCGCTGATGTGGTGGATTTGAAGTTCCTGCTGCTTTGGTGGCGTCAGTGTTCAGGAACTTTAAATCCACCACATCAGAAATGTATAAATTGCCAGTGTGGCTTTGAAGCCGAAATTCGTTCAAAGCGCTGCTCCAAGGTATTGCGAATTTCGGATTCGAAACCACACCGGGAAAAGGTCGGCATTTTGAAAACGGTTTTCGTCCTGAACGGTCCCAACCTCAACGCGCTCGGCAAACGCGAGCCGGGCATCTATGGCGGCAAGACGCTGGCCGCGATCGCCGACGATTGCAAGCAGGCAGGTGCGGCACTTGGGCTCGAGATCGATTTCCGTCAGTCGAACCATGAGGGCGACCTCGTCGACTGGATACAGGAAGCCGCCGACAAGGCTGTCGGCATCGTCATCAATCCGGGCGCCTACAGCCACACCTCGATCGCCATTCACGACGCCATCCGCTCCGTCGCGCCATTGCCCGTCGCCGAAGTTCATCTTTCCAACATCCATGCGCGGGAATCATTCCGCCACGTCTCCATGGTCTCGCCGGTCGCCGTCGGCGTGATCTGCGGGTTCGGGCCGCTCGGCTACACACTGGCGCTGCAGGCGCTGGCCGCACGCCTATGACCGGCCAACAAACAGAAGGCTCGAAAATGTCGATAAAGAAGAATGGTGTAGACCAGCAGCTTATCCGCGATCTGGCGGGCATACTGAACGACACCAACCTCACCGAGATCGAGGTCGAGCTGGGCGACTTGAAGGTGCGCGTGTCGCGACAGGCGCCGGCTGTCCATGCGGTCGCCGCAGCGCAGCCCGCCTATGCGCCGCCGGCCGCGCAGCCGGCTGGCGCAGCCGCCCCGGCAGCGGCCGACGTGTCCAAGAACGCAGTGGCCTCGCCGATGGTCGGCACCGCCTACCTGGCGCCATCGCCCGACGCCAAGGCGTTCATCGAAGTCGGCCAACAGGTCAAGGAAGGCCAGACGCTGCTGATCATCGAGGCGATGAAGACGATGAACCAGATCCCCTCGCCGCGTGCCGGAACGGTGACGGCGATCCTGTTCGAGGATGCGCAGCCGGTCGAATACGGCATGCCGCTCGTCGTGATCGAGTAGAGCCGGGAACAGCCGAAAAATGTTCCAGAAAATCCTCATCGCCAATCGCGGCGAAATCGCTCTGAGGGTGTTGCGCGCCTGCAAGGAGCTCGGCATCCAGACGGTGGTGGTGCATTCCACCGCCGACGCCGACGCCATGCATGTGCGGCTCGCCGACGAGAGCGTCTGCATTGGCCCACCGCCGTCGCGCGACAGCTATCTCAACATCCACCAGATCGTCGCGGCGTGCGAGATCACTGGCGCCGACGCGGTGCATCCGGGCTACGGATTCCTGTCGGAGAATGCCAAATTCGCCGATATCCTCGCCGCGCACAACATCACCTTCATCGGCCCGTCCGGCGATCACATCCGCATCATGGGCGACAAGATCGAGGCCAAGCGCACCGCAAAGCGCCTCGGCATTCCGGTGGTGCCCGGCTCCGACGGGGCGGTCACCGAGGAAAAGGAAGCCAGACGCATCGCCGCCGAGATCGGCTATCCCGTGATCATCAAGGCGTCGGCCGGCGGCGGCGGACGCGGCATGAAGGTGGCGCGCAGCGAATCCGATCTTTTGGTCGCACTGCAGACGGCGCGCTCGGAAGCCGGTGCCGCTTTCGGCGACGACGCCGTCTACATCGAGAAGTATCTCGAAAAGCCGCGCCACATCGAGGTCCAGGTGTTCGGCGACGGTGCCGGCCGCGGCGTGCATTTCGGCGAACGCGACTGTTCGCTGCAGCGCCGCCACCAGAAAGTCTGGGAAGAGGCTCCCTCGCCGGCGCTCAATGCCGAGGAGCGCGCGCATATCGGCGGCGTCTGTGCCAGGGCGATCGCCGATCTCGGCTACTCCGGCGCCGGCACCATCGAATTCCTCTATGAGAACGGCGAGTTCTACTTCATCGAGATGAACACGCGCCTGCAGGTCGAGCATCCGGTGACTGAGGCAATCACCGGCATCGACCTCGTGCACGAGCAGATCCGCGTCGCCTCGGGCGGCGGGCTTTCCATGCGCCAGGAAGAGATCCGCTTTCAGGGCCACGCCATCGAATGCCGCATCAATGCCGAGGATCCGCGCACCTTCACCCCCTCGCCCGGCACGATCACCCACTTCCACACGCCGGGCGGCCTCGGCATCCGTGTCGATTCCGGCGTCTATTCCGGCTACAAGATCCCGCCTTACTACGACAGTTTGATCGGCAAGCTGATCGTGCACGGCCGCAATCGCGTCGAATGCATGATGCGGCTGCGGCGGGCGCTCGACGAATTCGTCGTCGACGGCATCAAGACGACGCTGCCGCTGTTTCGCGATCTCGTCGGCAATGCCGATATCGCCAATGGCGAGTATGACATCCACTGGCTGGAAAAATATCTGGCCGATGAGGATTAGGACGTGAACTTATAGAATATAATGATGCGATGACCCGTCCTTACGCGCCAGGCTATCGCATCCCGACCGACCTGTTGCTCAAGGCCTACGCCTCGGGCGTCTTTCCGATGGCCGAAAGCGCCACCGATCCGGAAGTGTTCTGGGTGCGGCCGGAGACGCGCGGCATCATCCCGCTGGATGGTTTTCACACGCCCAAAAGCCTGAGGAAGGCGATCCGGAAAAACCTGTTCGATATCCGTTTCGATTTTGATTTCGAAGCGACCATCGACGGCTGCGCCGAGAGGCGCGAGGAACGCCGGTCGACCTGGATCAACGCGCCGATCCGCGAGGCCTATGTCGAACTCCATCGGATGGGCCATTGCCATTCGGTCGAAGCCTGGCGCGAGGGTCGGCTGGTTGGCGGCCTCTACGGCGTGTCTCTTGGCCGGGTGTTCTTCGGCGAAAGCATGTTCGCCAGGGAAACGGACGCGTCGAAGGTCTGCCTGGTGCACCTGGTCGAACGCCTGAAGGATCGACACTTCGCCTTGCTCGACACGCAGTTCACCACCGAGCACCTCAAACGCTTCGGCGCGGTCGACGTGCCAAGGGGCAAATACGAAAAGATGCTGGCCGACGCGCTGAAGGGCGAGACGGTGTTTTTCCCATGATCTGCGCCAAAGGTCGGGTTTTTGGTCAGGTTTTTGCGGCAGGCTCAAGAGGCGTGTGCGCGTGGAACATCATCTTCCAGCCATTGACGCGATGGACATAGCCGGTGCTGACCAGCGCCGCATAGGGCTCGCCATTCTCGCGCGTGGCATGGGCCTCATAAGTCAGCATGACAATGTCGCTGCCCGGCTCGATGATGCCCTTGGGGTCGATGTCGAGATCGCGCCAGCGATTTAGGCCCGTCGCGGTTTCGGCCAGATCGGCGTTGCTCATCGTTTGCGCCATCTGTGGGAAAGCCACCAGGCATTTGGTGTCGGCATTGGCTTTGAAATAGGCTGCGTCGCCGGTCCAGAACCCTTTTTCGAGATCGAGGAGTTCGTTCTTGTTGGCCATCATGGGAACATCTCCGTAACGCCAGCCATGACCAACGCACGGAGAATAAGGCGGTTCCGAACAGGCGATCCCGCACGCCAGGCATTATAACTGGTCTTGGCTAATTGGTTTTGGCCGCGTCGGGTGCCGGCACTTCCGACTTCTGCTTGCAGCCCTTCAGCCAGACGTCGTAGACGGCGTGTTCGACGGCGTTGAGGCCGGGGCTTTCGGCAAACATCCAGCCGGTGAAGATACGGCGGATCTTGCGATCCAGCGTGATCTCGTCGACCTCGACGAAAGAATCGGTCTTCGGCTCTTCGGTTTGCGGCTGCGAATAGCAGATGCGCGGCGTCACCTGCAAAGCGCCGAACTGCACCGTTTCGTCGATATAGACATCGAACGTGATGATGCGGCCGGTGATCTTGTCGATGCCGGCGAATTCGGCGACAGGATTGGTGATGCGTTGTGGTGCGGCCGGTGCCGCCGGCGCCACTGTCGCATCCGGTTCCACTGTCGCATCCGGTTCCATTGGCGCATCCGGGTCCACTGGCGCCTCAAATTCCGTCGGCGCCCCCGGGTCCACTGGCGCCTCAAATTCCGTCGGCGCCCCCGGGTCCACTGGCGCCTCCAGCGTCTGAGCGGCGGCCATGGCGCAAGCGACAAAAGCGGCGGCCGTCGTCAGTCCGCCCATCGAAATTCGGCTGAAAATGCTCATGCAGGGATCCGGTGGTTTGCGCCCGGGGTGATTCTGTCGCGCCCAAGGCTAGTCGCTGCTGTCAGATCGACAAGCAGCTAAACGCCAATTGTGGCGATAAAGGATCGATCCGCCCTTGGCGAGCGGTTAGAGACCGTTTGGAAACTCTACTCTGGCGGCCATCTGACGGCGTTTTCTGCGCTTACCTACAGCGCCGCGCGTCCTTTGGACGCGCAAAGGACGCTGTAGCACTTTTGGTTTTGCGCATGAACCTTTCCGAAAATCTTTCGGATTTTCGGGGTCATGCGCGGGCTCACGGACCCAAATGTCCGCTCCGCGCCGGTTCTCGAAACCACCACCATATGACTCGCCAGAGCGAATTTCGAAACAGTCTCTTACGACCCCGGCGTCCAGGCGTCGTAATCGCCGGTCACCTGCGGGCGGTGCTGATTGCTGAGTATGGAGCCCTTGGGGCGATAGGCCGCGGCACTTCCGGTGAGGTTCGGCTGATGCGGCTTCTGCCAGTCGCGTGGCTTGTAGGTGTCGCTCGTCGGCGGGACATCGACGCGGTGATGCATCCAGCCATGCCAGCCGGGCGGAATCATCGAGGCTTCCGAATAGTCGCGATAGATGACCCAGCGGCGGGTGCGGCCTTCCGAATCGACACCACCCTCGTAGTAGACGTTGCCAGCCTCGTCCTGCCCGACTTTCTTGCCATGCCGCCAGGTGTGGAAGCGCGTGCCCAGCGTCTGGCTGTTCCACCAGGTGAAAAACTGCAGAAGGAAAGTCTTCATCCAAAATCCTCGCGGCAAGTCCTCGTGGCGGCAGCGGCGGCGCCTGTTTCCTGCTTATGGCGTCAGGCCATCGCCAAGGCAAGGGTTTTGCCGCATGAGCCGTGCAAATGGCCGTCGGAAAACCGACGCACCGTGGCAAGCCTTTCGCGTCCTGTCGAGGCATGCCTTGCCAAGGCTGCCTGGCCTTTCTAAAGCTCAGCGCGCCGCATGCAGGTACCCTGCCTGATTGACGGTTGAGGGAGGGAATGATGGCCCCACACGCATCCGGCGCCGATCCGCGGATCAGTGCCAGCTCCATTCGCCTGCGCAAGGGCGGCGAGCCGATCGTCTGCCTCACCGCCTATACCTATCCCATCGCTCGCCTGCTCGACGATCATGTCGACCTGCTTCTGGTCGGCGACAGCGTGGCCATGGTTCTCCATGGCCACAAGACCACGCTGGGCGCCTCGCTGGAGATGATGATCGCCCACGGTCAAGCGGTGATGCGAGGGTCAGCCAAGGCCTGCGTGGTGGTCGACATGCCGGCCGGAAGCTATGAGGCGACGGCGCGCCAAGCCGTCGCCTCGGCGCGGCGGATTGTCGGCGAAACCGGTTGCCAGGCCGTCAAGCTGGAGGGTGGCGTCACAGTTGCCCGACAGATTGCGGCGATTGTCGCTGCCGGCATTCCGGTCATGGGACATATCGGCTTGCAGCCGCAATCGGTGGAAAGCGACGGCGGCTACAGGATCAAGGGCCGGACCGACGAGAATGTGGCTGCGCTTTATCGCGACGCCGAGGCGGTCGAAAAAGCCGGCGCGTTTTCGGTGGTCATCGAAGGCACCGTCGAGACCGTCGCCGCCGATATCACCCGGCACATTTCCATTCCAACCATCGGCATCGGCGCCAGCGGCGAGTGCGACGGCCAGATCCTGGTCATCGACGACATGGTCGGCCTGACCGTCGACCGGGTGCCGAAATTCGTCAAGCAATATGCCGACCTGCGCAGCGTCATATCGCAGGCGGCAGCCAGCTATGCAGCGGAGGTGCGCAGCCGGACATTCCCCGGCCCGAGCCACGTTTTTTCGGCCGCAGCCGACAAGAGCGAAGCATGAGCCGGGGCGAAGCATGAGCCGACCTCTCGTCGTCGACAGCGTCGCCGCCCTTCGCGCGCAAATCCGCGACTGGCGTCGCGATGGCCTTAGCCTTGCCATGGTGCCGACCATGGGTGCGCTGCATGACGGCCATATCTCGCTGATCAGGATCGCGCTGGAGAAGGCCGATCGCTGCGTTGTCTCGATCTTCGTCAACCCAACCCAGTTCGCGCCGAGCGAAGACCTCGACAAATATCCGCGCCAGCTCGGCCGCGACCTCGATCGGCTGGCCGAGGCCGGCGCACAACTTGCCTTCACCCCTGGTGTGGCGCAGATGTACCCGGCCGGCTTCGCCACCAGGATCTCGGTCGGCGGGCCAGCCGCCGGGCTGGAATCGGATTTCCGGCCGAGCTTCTTCGACGGCGTCGCAACCGTCGTGGCAAAGCTCTTCCTGCAGGCGTCGCCCGACTGCGCGGTCTTTGGCGAAAAGGATTATCAGCAGCTTTGCGTCGTCAGGCAGCTCTGCAGCGATCTTGATCTGCCGGTGGACATCATCGGCGCGCCAACAATACGCGACGCGCACGGGCTCGCCATGTCGTCACGCAACGCCTATCTCGGCGAAACCGAGCTCGCGGTGGCGCGCCAGCTCAACGCCATCTTGCGCCGAACGGCGGCGGCACTCGCGGCAGGCGCGGATGAAGGCAGTGCGACCGCTGAGGCCAGCCGCGCGCTGGTCGAGGCCGGCTTCGACAAAGTCGACTATGTCGCGGCGCGCGAGAGCCTGACGCTCGCCCCGTGGCGGCCAGACCGCGACGGACGCCTGCTCGCAGCCGCCTGGCTGGGCAAGACCCGGCTGATCGACAATGTGGAAGTTCCCTCCGCCTGAAGCGCGTGCCGTTTGGATGGATTCATGCGACGCGCTTCAGGTTGTTGCTTTGACGCATGTCGCTATTGCAAAACCGCTTCGCACCCTCGGTTCAAGCCCGAGGGCGTGCTTTTGCGCGACATGCCTTAGGGCCAATCAGGCATCAAGGCCAATCAGGCGACCTTGAGATCCTTCATCGCCTTCTCGTAGACATCCTTGATCGGCTTGGATACGTCTTCCGCGGCTTTCGTCGCCGCCGCCTGAAGCTCCTTGCTCTGCTCGACCGTCTTTTCCACCTGCTTGCGCAAGAAGTCTGTCTGCAGTTCGACGAACTCGGAGGGCGATTTCACGGTAACCAGGGCTTCGAGGTGAGAAAAGCTGGCCTCAACATTTGCGCGCAAAGCGGCGATCGTCTTCAGCGACAGCTCATTGCTAGCGGTCTTGGCTGTTTCGAAGGATGACTCAAGAGCCTTCTGGGTCGCCTCGGCGCCGGTCGCCAATTTCGATAAGGCTTCTTTCGATTGCTCGACGCCCTTTTCGGCGACAGCACGGAACTGATCGGTTACCTCGGTCTGGACTTCTGCATTCTCAACGTTTTCAGCAGTTTTATCAGCGGTCTTGGTCATAGTTTCCATCCTTTGCGGTGGGCGACCTTTGTAGAAAGGCCGTCTCGTTCATCTAGAACCTGACGTTACGGCATCTGCAGTGCATTGCAATATTTTTGTGCGTCGCACCATGCTTTTTGCCTCAGCGTTAGCCACTGGTGAATTTCTACCTTCGGGCGTGTTTTTTGCGGACCGCCATTCCGCAATTCAGCCCGCAACCGACCGGCGCAGCCCCGTAAAAACGCAACTGACTGCGACCTGTCAGGCCAGGCAAATCTATTCGATCGCCTTTTCCAAAATCAGCGCCGGCAGCCCTGAGCCACCGCCACAGTCAGCAGTATTCCCGGCTGGCAAAAACCCTTTTGAGTGATAGAAGGCGACGGCGGGAGCATTTGCCTCTTCCACTTCGACACGCAGCGTCCGCGCCTCGGGAAAGCTGGCCTCGACCTCTTCCAGCAGCGCCTGGCCGATCCCTTGCCTCTGGCAGGCCGGATGCACGTAGAGCTGGTTCAGCATGACGATCCTCGCATCCGTGGTGGCTGCGGCGAACGCCATCCCGCCAATGCGGTTGCCATCGTCTGCGACCAGGAATTCGGAGTTCGGCCGTGTCAGCCGCGCCTTGAGCGAGGCGATCGAATGCCATTCATCTGTTATCTCAGCGACTTTGGCAGCACCATAGATGGCGTCGTAGGTGGCGTGCCACGTTTCGACCAGCAACGCCCGGACCGCGGCAAGATCGCGCTCGCCAGCGGTGCGAACGAACATCATCCTATTCGATCCCGAGCTTGGCCTTGACGAGGTCGTTGACGGCCTGAGGGTTGGCCTTGCCGCCAGTCGCCTTCATCACCTGGCCGACGAACCAGCCGGCCATGCTCGGCTTGGCGCGCGCCTGCTCGACCTTGTCGGGATTGGCTGATATCACCTCGTCGACCGTCTTTTCGATGGCGCCGGTGTCGGTGACCTGTTTCATGCCGCGGCTTTCGACCAGCTGGCGCGGATCGCCGCCTTCGTTCCAGACGATCTCGAACAGATCCTTGGCGATCTTGCCGGAGATGGTGCCCTCTTTTATCAGGTCAATGACCGCGCCGAGCTGATCGGGCGAAACCGGAGCATTTTCAATACCCTTGCCGGCTCTGTTCAAGGCACCGAGCAGATCGTTGATGACCCAATTGGCGGCAAGCTTGCCGTCGCGACCAGCGGCCACCTTCTCGAAATAGTCGGCGACCGCCTTTTCCGACACCAGGATCGAGGCGTCGTAGGTCGACAGGCCGAGCGAGGAGATCAGCCGCGCCTTCTTGGCGTCGGGCAGTTCAGGCAGATCCTTTGCCAGCGCATCGACATAGGCCTGGTCGAATTCCAGCGGCAACAGGTCGGGATCCGGGAAATAGCGGTAGTCGTGCGCTTCTTCCTTGGAACGCATCGAGCGGGTCTCGCCCTTGTTGGGATCGAACAGCCGCGTTTCCTGGTCGATCTTGCCACCGTCCTCAAGGATGGCGATCTGGCGGCGCGCCTCGTAGTCGATGGCCTGGCCGATGAAGCGGATCGAGTTGACGTTCTTGATCTCGCAGCGCGTGCCGAATTCGCCGCCGGGCCGGCGCACCGAGACGTTGACATCGGCGCGCAGTGAGCCTTCGTCCATGTTGCCGTCGCAAGTGCCGAGGTATCGCACGATGGTCCGCAGCTTGGTGACATAGGCCTTGGCCTCGTCGGCGGATCGCATGTCGGGCTTGGAGACGATCTCCATCAGCGCCACGCCGGAGCGGTTGAGATCGACATAGGACATCGTCGCATGCTGGTCGTGCATCGACTTGCCGGCATCCTGCTCCAGATGCAGGCGCTCGATGCCGACCTCAATGTCCTCGAACTCGCCCTGCCGGTCGGGACCGACGGAGACGATCACCTTGCCCTCGCCGACGATCGGCTGCTTGAACTGTGAAATCTGATAGCCCTGCGGCAGATCGGGATAAAAATAGTTTTTCCGGTCGAAGACCGATTTGTGGTTGATCTCGGCCTTCAGCCCGAGGCCGGTGCGGATCGCCTGCTTGACGCATTCCTCGTTGATGACCGGCAGCATGCCCGGCATCGCCGCATCGACAAGGCTGACATTGGCGTTTGGCGGCGCACCGAACGCCGTCGAGGCGCCGGAGAACAGTTTTGCCTGCGAGGTCACCTGCGCATGGACCTCGAGGCCGATGATGATCTCCCAGTCGCCGGTGGCGCCTGATATCAGGCGCTTGGCGTCGGGTGTGCGGGTGTCGATGAGGGTCATGGCGGCCTGCGCGTTATCGGTGACGGAATTCACGTGAATTCGACGTTTAAAGTGAAGTCATCCGCTAATGCAAACCGCAAAAGGAGACAAGCGTGAAGCCGCAGGCTGGTAGGGCAACCGTTATTGGAAACGTTTGCGCTGCCCCTCACCTGCCTGCCGGCATCCTCTCCCCGATAGTGACGGGGAGAGGGGCGCCCGCATCAACGATTTCGCCAATCTCCATTGTAGCAAGAAAAGCCGCCAAGGCTGCGGCCGGCCCCTTCTCCCCGTCACTATACGGGGAGAAGTGCCCGGCAGGGCGATGAGGGGGCGGCGCCGACTTCGACAAAACTTGCTGGCGATCTCACGCCGTCGCGATATAGGCCCTGATCTCTGCGGCCTCGCGCTCGACATCCTCGATGCGCCGCTTGACCACGTCGCCGATCGACACGATGCCGTCGAGCAGGCCGTCCTTTTCCACCGGCAGATGGCGGAAACGGCCACTGGTCATGATCTCCATGACCTCGTTGACGGTGTGGTTCTCATTGCAGATCTTCACCTTGGGGGTCATCGCCGAACGCACCGCGATATCCAATGCGGCGGTCCCTTCCCTGGCGAGGACCCGCACGACGTCGCGCTCGGAAAGGATGCCGACGATCTTGTGATCACCATTGGTGATGACCAGCGCACCGATCCTGTGCTCGGCCAAGATGCGAATGGCCTCGCTCAGTTTTTCGTTCGGCCCGAGCGTCAACACGTCGTGGCCCTTCTGCTCGAGAATTGCCTTAACAGTCATGGCGTCCTCCTCAGTTCACCTTGCCGGTTCCTGCCCTGACCGGCTTTCCCTAGTGCCAGACATCGTGCGCCGCGATCGATTGGTTTTCAAGTGCGGCGAGGCTCAGGCCCTGAACTCGTCGGCCTGCTGCCGCCGATCGAAAGCCCGCAGGCCGAAGAAGCCGGCGACAAAACCGCCAATATGAGCCTCCCAGGCGATCTGGCTGTCGATGCCGGGCGCGAAGGCAACGAGGCCGGTGGCGAGATTGATCACCATCCAGATCGCAAGAAAAGTCACAACGCCGCGCGAGCGGAACACCGCCGCCATCGGCAGCGGCGCGCCGGCGAAGGCGGCTTTGCCGGACGAGCGGTCGGTGCGGAAGCCGAAGCGCGCGGCGGCCCCCATCATGCCGGAAATCGCCCCCGATGCGCCGACCAGCGGCGCCTCGCCGAGCGGATGCACGGCCCAGAACAGCACCACGGCCGCCAGCCCGGTCGCGGCGAAGAACAGGCTGAAACGAAGCGCGCCGAAGCGGTTCGCCAGTGGTGAGCCGAAAGCCGCCAGCCACACCATGTTGACGGCCAGATGAGCAAAGCCGCCATGCAGGAAGGCATAGGTGAAAGGCCGGGAAAACAGGAACCAGTCGAAGCCATATTGGCCAGTATAAAGAACTGGAATGAAGGCCGCATCGTACAACAATGTCAGCAACTGGCTTTGGCTAAGCACGTATTCCTGGATGAGATAGAGGACGACGCAGATGCCGATCACCGCCAGCACAACGGGCGGCATGTTGAACACCGGCTCGCGGCGCGGCTCCGGCTCACGGCCGACAGGTCCGCCCTCGCCCTGTTCGATTTCCGAGGGGCTTGCTGGTTCGCTCATATGGCTCGCACTCAGTCGCTGGTTTCGACTTCGCGAGCATGTAGATCACGGTCACCCGATTCACAAAGGGCGAATCGCCCCACGCAAATCAAAACGGCGCGAATCAAAATTGGCGCGAATCAAAAAGAAGCCGTCCAAGGTTGCCCTTGAACGGCTGGTCGAGCCCCCATGCTCCCCCAAACTCTTGACTGAAATGCTGCCGATCGCTGCGAAACGACCGCTTCTAGGAGTGGTTTTAACGTGCCACGGGCCTGGGCGGAGCGCAACGTAAACCACTTGTTAACCTTAACGGCCCCGACCCGTGAACAAGTGTTAACGATGCTGGCACGCATCCTGCTCCGCAACGCATGTAGGTCCTCGGAGGGCGCCCTTCTGTTCACCGATGGGACATCAGACGACAGATTGCGCGGAGCAGCATAACATGAACCAGAACGGATCGATCACGCTGTTCCATTATTGGAACCGGCTGCGTGACGGGCGCCCTGCCCCGAAGCGTTCGGAAGTCGAGCCGGCCGATATCAAGTCGCTGCTGGCCGACACATTCATCCTGGAAAAAGATACGCGCGGCGAAGCGGTATTCCGGCTCGCCGGCACCAGGCTTTGCGCGGTCTATGGCCGTGAACTCAAGGGGTTTTCCTTTCCCTCGCTCTGGCGCGAGAAGGACCAGCGGCTTATCTCGAAACTGATCCAGGGCGTCTTCGATCAAAAATCCGTCGTGCTCATCACCTATGAAGGTTTCAGCCGCACCGACCGTTCCAGCAAGTTCGAGCTGCTCGCCCTGCCGCTCGACGGCGGCGTCGACAATCCGCGCTGCCTCGGCGTGATAAGCGCCGCTGAAAAACCCTTCTGGCTGGGCGCGGATCCGATCGCCGACGCCCTGATCGATTCGATCCGTCTCGTCGATCCGGAGAAGGAACCGAAATTCCTCAAGAACCGGCCGGCCATCGACGTTCCCTCGCTTGTCCCGTCGGAACTCGATCCGTCCCAGACGATTTCGGCGCTCGGCCAGGCACGCCGCATCCGTCATCTGGTCGTATTCGACGGCGGGCGCGGGGAATAATCCAAAATCCTAAAGTAGCGGCGTCAGGCTTTCCCCTTTGTTAACCCGCTTCGCTGTAGCTTTCCGGCGAAGTTCCTCGCATCAACGCGCGGAATGCCAAACGGGGTGTAGGCAGTCATGAGGTCAGCGGCGGTCGACACCGCGCCGTCCCAAGCTGAAAGGCGCAACTTTCAGCGCGTCCGCGTGAAAATCTATGGACGCTTCATGCTGGAGGATCGCACCGAACATCCGTGTCAGGTGGTCGACATGTCGCCGGGCAATGTAGCGCTTCGCACCGAGCGCATCGGCATGCCGGGCGAGAAAGTCATCGCCTATATCGATCACATCGGCCGCATCGAAGGCGTCGTCACCCGTATCCTGCAGGACGGTTTCGCGATGACGGTCATCGCGTCGGAACGCAAGAAGGACAAGCTTGCAGCGCAATTGACCTGGCTTGCCAACAAGCACGAGCTCGATCTGCCGGAAGACCGCCGCCACGAACGCGTGGCGCCGCGCAATCCGACCAGCGTGCTTCAGCTCGGCGACGGGCGCCAGTACCAGTGCCGCATCATCGACCTGTCGCTTTCGGGCGCCGCGGTCGAGATCGATGTCAAGCCGGCAATCGGCATCCAAGTCATGCTGGGCACCATGCGCGGCCAGGTGGTGCGCCATTTCGAGGACGGCATCGCCATCGAGTTCGCGGTCATCCAGCGGCCGGAAACGCTCGATTCCGAATTCAACGCATCCGGCACCTGACAAACAGCGCACATTCCCGCAATCGACCGGCCCATTTCGGCCGGTTTTTTTGTTGGAGCGCCGGTCAACGCAGCCTGCCACCGATGCCGCGCCAAGGCGCCGCGCCGATGTGATCCCGGCGAAAACCACCTCAACAATTTTATACTGAAATGATTCAAATTTTATGTTTATTCTACGGGAGTTTTACTTAATGTCTACTTCGAGCCTTTGCGTCGAATAAATCCAATCGTGTCATTGTCTCCTCAAACGGGGAGACTGGACGATGAAGAAGACGAGGGGCAAGCTGTTGCTCTTGGCAATGGCGACGCAGCTTACCGCCTGGGGAACAGCGTATGCAGCGGGACCTGCCTTCATGCACACCGGCAGCCGCACCACACAGCCGGTCGGCCATTACGAGTTCTGCCAGAAAATTCCGCAGGAATGCAATCAGCGGACGCCGAAGCAGGCGCCGATCGAACTGACCCGCAAGCTGTGGGCGAAGATCGTGAGCATCAACAATTCGGTCAACAGCAGGATCGCGCCGCGCACCGATATGGAACTGTGGGGCAAGGAAGAGGTCTGGTCCTATTCCAACAGCGAATTCGGCGACTGCGAGGACTATGCGCTGGAAAAGCGCCGCGCGTTGATGAACATCGGCGTTCCGGCCGGCGACCTCTTGATGACGGTTGCGCGCCAGCCGAACGGAGACGGCCACGCGGTGCTGACCGTGCGCACCAGCCTCGGAGAGTTCATCCTCGACAATCTCGAAACCAGGGTGCTGTCCTGGACCAACACCGACTACACCTATCTGAAGCGCCAATCGAGCCAGAATTCTGGCGCTTGGGTAACGATCAACGACGGCCGCTCCGGCGCGGTTGCCAGCGTCCGCTAAGGACGCGACGCAAAAGCCCGGTCGAGCCCCACCTCCCCGTCCCCAACGACCGGGTTTAGGAGCCGGCCCCGTCCCCGGGCCGGCTCCACTTTTTTGAAGCGGCACGCTGTCCCGGAAGCCCCGCGCGTTTTTGCGCGACATGCATTTGCGACGGCCGCGCCAGATAGCGTCCGCACTCTAAAGCGCGTCGCGTTTGAGCGGCCTCATGCGACGCGCTTTAGGTCGTTGTTTCGCATTTAGGGGCGAGCCTCCAGCACCATGTTGAACGGCGTCTCGGCGGCGCGACGGAAGCGCTTGAAGCCACCGCCGGTCACCACCTTGCGCAACCTCGCCTCGCCGGCCTGGGCGCCAAGCCCAAGCCAGACTTCCTGCGACAGCGAGGCGGGCGTGCACACGAATGTGGGCATTCTTCCGGGCCTCTATTTGCCGGCCTCGTTTTTCCGGATCGACGCGGAAATCGGGAGACAATACCGGCAATCGCCGACGAGGCGGCCGGCCTCGCAGACCATCTCATCAAAAGGCGAGTCGGCTAGTTGTAGAGACGCTTGCAGTTCTCTAACGCTGCACCTCAGAATGTCAGCGACGTGGTCAGATCGTGGCCTCCCCTCCCGCCGGTAGCCGGGACGACGCACGTACCGCGTACAGCGTCCTTGATACACCGGATTGATCCCCTAGTTACTCTCCGTGGGCGGTTAGTCGCGAGGTTTGCCTGGGGGCGGCGGCGGTTGCGCTTTTCTGACTGCATGGCGCGGAAAGACGGTTCGACCGACGCACTTTATGGAGGTGGTCGTGCGTCAATCCTCTGAATCCAGCTGGGCATATTTCGTATTCGTTTGCTCGATCGCGGTAGCTTGCGCAGGAGCTACCGCCGGCGGCGAGCGCGGCGGAGGCAAAAGCGGTGGCAACCATGGTGGCGGAGGCAATAGCGCTGCCAGCCAGGGTGGCGGAGGCAATAGCGCTGCCAGCCATCACGGTGAAGGCCGCAAAGACGGCGCGCACAAAGGACCCAGCGGCTCCAGCAGCAGGTCACCGGTGGATGACGATGGGACCAGCACCACTGCAACGGCGGCAGTTGCGGCAACCACGGCCGCCACTGCCGTCAGTGTCGCCCGGTCCGCAAGTGGACGGTCGCTCGACCTTCCGTCCAGCCTTCAGCCTCCTGGTGACGTCGACAGTCCAGCAACGGTCAGTCCAATCAAGGCGCTGCCGGGCGTCCCGGATGAAGTCGTTCGCGCCTGCCATGACGCAATCGAGTCAGCCGCCGCCCCGTTTGGCGCGACCAGTGTGCGCGTCAGCAGCGCAGGTTCCATGCGTCGGTTGACCCCGGATACGATCTCAGCTCCCGTCGAGGTCAGCATCGACTATGGACGGCAAGGCAACGTGGAGACGCGGCAGGCGCCGATCAAATGCGAATTGAATGCTACAGGCAGTGTGATCGGGCTGACATAGCGTATCGCGCAGAACTACTCGCCGACGAGAGCAGAATGAATTCGAATGGGGTGATTCGATTCATCCTAGTCTACTCTCGCAATACACACGTGTCGCAATGATCTCAAAGAGCTTGGGCCTTCAACAGGAGGACCGCGCAGTCGTTTTGGAAATCACTCCAATGTCGCCTGTCTTGGCCTGAGGGGATAGGGAAGTGTGAGAGAACGCACCCCCGCAATCCGCGCCGGGTCGCGAGCCTTGCTGCGTGCAGTCTTCTGGCTGACAGCCTTCACCCCGCCGGCAGCGGCGGCTGCGCGGCCAGCGCGCCGCTTCAGCGGCGGCTCAATCTTGGCGCTGCGACGCTCAGCCCTGAGCCTGTCATTGTCCGCGCGCGCGGCGGCCAGGTCGCGGGAAAGAGAAACAGTGACGTCACGTTGCTTGTCCAAAGCCTCCTTCAGCTTGGCGACCTGTAGCAAAAGTGCTCGGGCGGCGTCGCGCTCGAGGCGAGCTTTATCGAGGTCCTCATGGGTCGAGACTGCCGCAGCGCGTTCTCGTGCCAGAGCATGCGCCGTCTCGGTTGCAGTCTGCTCCACTCGTTCTCTCGCTGCGACTGCTCTGGCTCGTTCCTGGTCAGCCGCGTCGCGCTCGATGCGAGTTTTTTTCAGCTCCTCCCCCGTCGAGACTGCTGCAGCGCGTTCTCTTGCCAGAGCCTGCGATGTCTCGGTTGCAGTCTGCTCGGCACGCTTTCTCGCTGAGACTGCCCTGGCTCGTTCCTGTTCAGCCGCGTCGCGCTCGAGGCGAGCTTTTTTCAGCTCCTCACGCGTCGACGCTGCTGCCGCCTGTTGTCGCGCCAGCGCCCGCTCCGTCTCGGCTGCCGTCTGCTCCACTCGTTCTCTCGCTGTGACGGCACCGGTCAATTCCTGCTCAGCCGCGTCCGCGCGCTCCATGAGCGCAGCATTGGACAGTTTCACTTTGGAGAGCTCGCCACGAAGTTCGTCTGACTTTCGGCGTTCGTCATCGAGCATTCCGCTCGCTTGCGCCAGCGAAGCCTTGGCCTTGGCGCGATCCTCGGCGGCCTCGGTCTCAAGCCGCTCAATTTGCGCCTGCGCTCGCGATAGATCGCGCGCCACCCATTCGGCTCGCTGACGCTCCAGGTGAGCAGCGGGCATCTCCGTAAAGACATAGTTGGTGGCCTCGCTCAGCATCGTACGGGCATCTCCCGCAAGGCGCCGCAATGCGTCAGCTGTACGGGCTGCCGCGAGCTCGTTGCGCAATTGCTCCTGGCGTGCGTTGGCGGCGGCTGCCATGCTTGTCCTCAGCGCGTCGATCTCCTTGCGCGATTCGAGCAGCGCTCGCTGCAGAGCGGCGCTCCTGGCGCGCTCACCTCCCGCCGCCCGGCGCTCCTGGCCGTCCAATTCCTTCGCTGCGGCTGCCTGAGCACCAGCTGCTCCGACTTGCGCCCGGGCAGCCGTGAGATCCGGGCTGAGCAATTCGACACTCGTGCGCTCGTCTCCCTGGGCTGGCCTACGCACATCCAATGCAGCACTCGCCGGAAGCTCGAAGGATCGCGAAAGCTCCGGATTGACGTTGCCCTGGACCAGCGAAATGGCGGGGGCGCTTTCGACCCAGTTTTGTCTCGTCATCGCATAGCTAAGCGGCACGGCCAGACAGATTGCTGCGACACCAAAGCGGGGCACAAGACCGATCGGCCTGCGAATGCGAGGAGGTGAGGCCGTCGCTGTGGTGGGGTCGGGATTCTCCGCGAGGGCGAGTTGTGTTGGCATACGGCTCAGAGCCGTCAATACTGGACTAGTTAGGGCGGCAAGATTTGCCGCCACCTGCCTATGAACATAGCCAGCGATTTCCCTGATCGATGTCGCAAGTCGGCCGGATTGCGCTATGTTCGTCGCGGAAGCGAAAGCGTTGGTCCGGGTCACAGACGAGCTCTCGCAATCTTCGGAGATCACGTCGAAATACTCGATTCGCACCCCGAACCGAAGGCAATTGGCATCCTGACGCCGAATATCCAGGTCTGCCGCGTCTGAGGGCACGGCAACCTGAGAAGAAGAAGAAGCAGACTCGGTTGCAAGGTCGACCGGGATTTCCCAATCCCAAGACACCTCCTCCTCGGGGAGGTCAGATCCGCGTTCGCTCACATCTGATTTGAGGCGACGCCGTTGCACCCCGATAAGGATACGCCTTAGCACAAGATAGAGGCCCATCGAGGCAAATGCTGCTATCCCGCCCAGGACGGCGAGATCTGCGCTGTTTGCGTAAATTTCGGCAAGATGATTTGGCATTGCCGTGCCTGTGCGGTTTTGGGTGTAATCTTAAGATCGTGAAGCGTTGTTGGCCCCTCGCCTTGGTGCTGGCTAAAGCCTTTGGTCGCGTTCGAAGCTGTCACTTGCTTCGAGGTCCCTCCAGTGCTCGAATTGTTGTTGCATGGCGGAGCGGCGGTCGCGCGTTGATAGGCGTGCCGGCGCAGATGACTTTTGTTTGAAACGAAACTTGACAGGCCATGGCCGCCGATTGTCGGCCGCCAAGGGCGCACAGGCTCTGAAAAGCCGACTTGCACCTCTGCATCTCAACGTCCCGAGAGTTCTCCCACGGTAGCGCACCATCCCACCATTTCCGGCTCTGGACGGTCCGGCTAAGCTTTAAGCTAGGTCACAGGCTTCCACGGTCAACCGTCACCTTATAGTTAGCATCCATCGGCAGTACGTCGGCCATCTGGTGCCGAAGCCGTTTGCCTCGCTTCACGCTGACACGGCGTTAATCGGGCAGGCCCGCCTTGCGAAGTCCTTCGATATATCTGCTGCGATCGTCCGGTCGACAAAACGGCGGCAGCACCTCAGCGAGATTCGAAAGCCGCAACGTAGGGTCGAGTTCGCGCAGGCGGGCCATCATCTTCTCGGCTTCCGAAAGCCGACCGGCCAAGACGTAACTTGCCGTCGCCACACGCGTCGCACTCGCGTAGTTTGGTTGCGAGCGCAAAGACCTTTTCGCCCACTCAGCAGCATCGTTGTAGCGCCCGGCACAAAAGTGAGCGAGTGCGGTGCAAAATTCCCAAACAAAAAAGCGAGGATCGAACGGACTGAGGCGCATTGCCTGCGCGGCGCGCTCGACGGCGTTCTCCGGCTCACCTAAGCACGCTTGAACCCAGGCGCTGTAACCCCACGCCGCAGCCAAGTTCGGGTTCAGGCCAAGCGCGCGTTCGATGTACGCCGCGCTTTCCTCCACATCGCCGCCTACATAGCCGAGCACGTATCCGCCGTACGAAAGGGCAATTGCATCGTCCCATCCAAGTTCGATCGCTCTCTTTGCCAGTCGGGTCGCCTCGGCAGTCTCTTCTAGGCGATCGATCATCCAGCGGTTGCTCTTTCGCGCCGCATAGCAGCGCGCCGCCCGGGCATAGGCGGCAGCGAACACCGGGTCACAGCCGATCGCCTTCATGAAGAACCGCAGAGCGTCATCCATGGTTTCCTTGGTGTTGACCGCTCGGTCGTGGGACGCCAACCCGCGCAGATAATAGTCGTAGGCGTCGAGGTCCTCAGTCGGCTTGCGCTTGGCGCGCTCAATTTCGGCCTCCTCGACCTTTGGGGTGATCGCGCCGACGATGCTCGAGGCGATCTGGTCCTGAAAATCGAAAACCTCGGCTAGAGTACCTTCAAAACGGTCAGCCCACAGGTGGAGGCCGCTCGAAGCGTCGAGAAGTTGTCCGGTGATGCGCAGGCGCTCACCCGCTTTCCGCACACTTCCCTCGACCACATAGCGCACGCCCAGTTCACGCCCGACCTGCTTTATGTCTATCGACGTCCCTTGGAGGTAAAACTCGAATTCCGTGCGACTACGAACAGGGCACGAAAGTGAGCCAGGGCGGTGACGATGTCCTCCACCATTCCGTCGGCGAAATATTCCTGCTCGATATCACCGCTTAGATTCTGAAACGGCAGCACCGCAATTGACGGCTGGTCGCCGTGTCTCGTTAGGACTGCCAGCACCTGTGCCGGCGCCGCGACGCCAGAGCTTGGCCCCGGCTGCTGATCCCCAGGTCGTTCGCGGGACTGCAGAGAAGCCGCCAGCGAGCTTGTCTGCGCCTCCGGCTCAGCATCCAGCTGCTTTTTCAGGGCAGTCCGACAAAGTTCGAACTGGCGCAAGGCGGCGTTTTCGTGGCCGCGATGCGCGTGGATCCGGATCAGCGCCCGATGGGCGGCCTCCGCGGTAGGATCTGAGGCGAGCAATCTCTCGGCGAGCCCTTCGCAGGCCGTCTCTTCCGCTGAGCCGGGTATCGGCAGCGCGAGGCTCAGCCGATCGACCAACTGCAGGGCCTTGCACTGATACCTGTCCAGATAGGGTCCAAACCACTCATCCAGTTCCTCAGGAATGGCTTCCCCCGCAAGCACCCCACCGCGGTAGAGGTCGGCGGCGACGGCGAGATCGGCCGCCCCGCCCTGCTCCAGTTTCCGGTCGAAGATCGAAATGTCCGCGTCATCCCGACCGGCAATCAGCGCGATGGCTTCCTGATCCCCATCGATGTAGAGGGTGGCATCCTTGCTGGTCGGGAACGAGCGCCGGATGTCGACCAGCGCTTGCCGCAAACTATTGCGGGCCTGGCCATTGCTTCGTCCCGGCCAAAAGGCCTCGGAAAGCTGCTCGCGACGATGGCCGCGGTGGCCCGCCAGCACCAGGGCAGCAAAAAGAAGCGAAGTCTTGCGCGTGGCGAAACGGACGGGCCGGCGCTCCGGCGAAGTAACCTCGAGGCCGCCCAGCAACCTGATGCGCACAGATGGTCTCCAGACTTTGACCGCCGCGGCGGAATACATTTCGGAGGATAGTTTTAACACCGATTTAACGGCAGCTCGTCGGGCTTTTCGGTTTTTTTCACGCACAGCCGAACAGCCCGAAAACACCCGCATGGCACGCTCTCATCCGCAAATCTCGAAATGGGAGACTAAAAATGGCTGACACGCAAACTCGCGCCGCCCGCACGTCGAAAAGACATCTGTTTGGACCCAGCCTGAAAAGCGTAACAAGATGATCGCCGATTTCAGGGGGTGGCGACGGACCGTCGCAAGACGCAGGGCACTAGCCGACTTGATGGCCGATCAGCTGAACGACATCGGTCATCCGGAGGCCCATCGACCCGCACTCGACATCAAGGCAGGTCTGATCACGAACTTGATGTCGATGCGATAAGTTCGGCGTACGGCTGCGCAAAGCTATCGACCTGCTCTCCAATCGCAACCCGCCCATGGGGCTTTCAGGCAGCGGCGGATGGGAGCAATATGGCGGCCAATTCAACCTCCGGATCGCTGCGATGTTGGAAATCCCGGAAGATCGATGCGAGCGCCACCGCCTGTTCAAGGCCATCGATGACGCGTTCAAGGCGGGCGACTTCGAGGCCCTCGGTGTGGCTCTCGGCGGCTCACCCGGCTGGTTCGACGAGCAGATGCCCTTTGAACTCGGCCTTGGGCATCCACTGGAGTATGCGATCTATTGGAGCCCCGCCGCTTTCATCTCGATCTTACTGGATGCGGGCTCGGACTCGAACTATCACCACCACGGCGGTTTTCCGGCAATCATTGCGGCACTCTCCGCCGACCGGGCTGACAGACTGGAAATAGTCCGAACCCTGATCGATGGGGGCGCAGACCTCAACATGCGGGGCGTAAACGACTGGACGCCGCTTCACTATGCGGTCGCCATCCGTAGCGTCGATGCCATCCGCCTGCTGTTGGCGGCGGGCGCCGACCCATCGCTCGAAACCCGCATCGACGACTATACGACAGCCCTTGAGGACGCCCACAATGCCGGCTTTGAAGCCGGCGCTTCGTTGCTGTGCGATGCAATGACCAGGCGTGGCTCCAATGGACGGTGAGTTGGGCGACGATGCCGGTGAACCATATAGCCGAAGATTTGACCAAGGCTGGCCTCAGGTCTTCGTCAGCCCCGCCTTGAAGCGTTTGCCGTTGGCGACGTAGTGCGCGGCCGAAGCGCGCAGGCTTGCCACCGCGGCATCGTCCAGTGTTCGCACAAAACGGGCGGGCGAGCCGATGATCAGCGAATTATCGGGGAATTCCTTGCCTTCGGTGACGAGGGCGCCGGCGCCGACCAGCGAATTCCTGCCGATCTTCGCGCCGTTCAGCACGATGGCGCCCATGCCGATCAGGCTGTTGTCGCCGATCGTGCAGCCATGCAGCAAGGCGCGATGGCCAATCGTGCAGCCTTGCCCGATGGTCAGGGGAAAACCGACATCTGTATGCATGACCGTGTGTTCCTGCACATTGGTATCGGCGCCGATGATGATCGGCTCGTCGTCGCCGCGGATGAGGACGCCGAACCAGAAGCCCGCGTTGCGGCCGATCTGTATGTCGCCGATCAGGGTAGCGTCGGGCGCGATCCAGTTGCTGTCGGCGTCCTCGAAACCGGGGGCTTTTCCGTCGATCGCATAGAGCGGCATGTTTCTCCTCCGAATCGTCTCAGGCTGAAAGATCGGTCGACCCTAGGTGAGTGCCTGCCTGGGATGCAATGTCGATCAGCACGACGCCCAACGCCAAAGATCGTCGCCGTGCAACCGCAAGAGATCAGCGCCGTCAGGCAACACTAAAAGCAACAAGTGTGTGTCCAACCGGACCCATCTTCACCTTCCATTTACCATGAAATCGCACAGTCGTGTTTCGACAGGCGTGCCGCAAGAGCCGTGCCACGCGATAATCGGGGATCGCGATGAAGCAGGCAGCCACCGCCAACGGTCCGCAACTCACCGTCGTCGATTCCAAGCTGATGAAGCGGGTGTTCTACGTGTTCGCTGCGCTGGCAGTGCTTTCGATGACGATCAGCCTTGGCGGCAAATGGTTGGGCCGCTCAATCGCCATGGCCGGATATACCGACGACACGACAGTCCACGAGGTGGTGATCGGCAACAACGTCATCGCCGTGCCGGCCAATGTCATCCGCTTCGACCAGGCGCGGCGCGACGGCATCGCCTCGCGCCTCGACCTCTATCTGCGTTATCCCGAAATGGACGGCTACAGCGAGGCGGCCCGCGACGATTTCAACCACACTGGACCCAGCAAGAGCATCATCTTTCTGTCGTTCGAACGACAGGTCATGTCGCGAGACATGAGCGGCCGCTTCGCGCCGATCTACAGCGCCCTGATTGTCGAACCCGGCACGCCCGGTCCGGGCGGCACGACGCTTTACGGCTTCAATGAAAAATCGGGCTATTTCAACGAGGTGCTGGTGGTCGGCAATCGCCGGGGCAAGCACCCGTTCGTGGCCCGCTGCCTGAGCGGCCCAAGTGCTGCGCAATCGCTGGCGCCCTGCGAACGCGACATTCTGGTCGGCGACAATCTCAGCCTCACCTACCGCTTTCCCATGGAATTTCTGGGCGACTGGCAGGCGCTCGACGCAGCCATCGCCGCCAAGGCTGCGCGTATGCTGAAGGCCGGGCATTAGGATGATGATGAAGCGAACCGTGCGAAAATCTGCTCAGTGACTTTTGATCGCGCAGCAGCGCAGAAATTTGCGCGACGTCGGCGGGACAGCACCCCCCAGCACCCCCCTCTGCCCTACGGGCATCTCCCCCTCAAGGGGGGAGATTGGCTATTCGTTCTTCTTTCGCCAATCGCCAACGTTGAAGAAGAGGGTGCGGCGAGCAAGCTGGCTCAAGGTCGGCCCGCACCGATCGCCTCCCGGCTCAGGCGAGGTCGATGTCGAGGATCGCCATCGAGAAATTATAGTCGCCGTCGTCCTCGTCCTTGAAGACGATGCCGAGGAATTCGTCGCCGACGTAGACCTCGGCCGAATCATCCTTGCGCGGCCGCGCCTTCACTTCAAGCTTAGGGTTCTGGAAGACGCGCTTGAAATAGGCGTCCAGCTTTCTGATTTCGTCCGGCTTCAAAAGTCTTCTCCGATCGTCGGTCTTGCTCGTTTGAGCGCGCTTCTGGCACGTCGACAATGGCGATGTAAAGGCAAGCCGGCGAGAGAGACAGGGCAATCGCTTGAGGTTTGCGCTGCCCCTCATTGCCCTGCCGGGCATTTCTCCCCGTATAGTGACGGGAGAAAGACGCCTTTGCAAAGGGCCCCTGCCCGAGCGCTCAAATATCGAAGCTGACGACGTGGTCCATCGACTGCGACGGCAAAAGCTGGTCCATCTGCCGCGAGGGCCGGTCGCAGCCGGTCTCGCCGACGACGCGGGCCGGCACGCCGGCAACCGTCTTGTTATGCGGCACCGGCGACAGCACCACCGAGCCTGCCGCGATCTTGGAGCAATGGCCGACTTCGATGTTGCCGAGGATCTTGGCGCCGGCGCCGATCAGCACGCCGTAGCGGATTTTTGGATGGCGGTCGCCGCCGGCTTTGCCGGTGCCGCCCAGCGTCACGCCGTGCAGGATCGACACGTCGTCCTCGATCACCGCCGTCTGGCCGACGACGAGGCCGGTGGCGTGGTCGAGGAAGATGCCCTTGCCGATGCGGGCGGCCGGGTTGATGTCAGTCTGGAACACCGAGGACGACCGGCTCTGCAGGTAGAGCGCGAAATCCTGGCGGCCCTGGTTCCACAGCCAATGCGCCAGCCGGTGCGTCTGGATGGCATGAAAACCCTTGAAATAGAGCACCGGCATGATGAAGCGGTCGCAGGCCGGATCGCGGTCGTAGTAGGCCTGAATGTCGACACGCACCGTCGACGCCCAATCCTTGTCGTCGGCTGCCATCGCCTTGAATGTCTGGCGGATGAGATCGGAACCGATATCCTGATGGGCGAGCCGCTCGGCCAGCCGATGGATGACCGCTTCCTCCAGGCTTTCCTGGTTGAGGATGGTCGAATAGAGGAACGCCGCCAGCAGCGGATCGCGGTTGACCGCCTCCATCGCTTCGTCGCGGATCGAGCGCCAGATCGGGTCGATCGGCTTCACCATGGTCGGGCGGGCAATCGTAACGCTGTTCATCAATGGTCTCCGGCCTAATGTCTCCGGCTTGGCACCAAAACCGCTGCGCACTTTTGCGCGACATGCTCTATAAGCCAGATCATAGCACGGTTGAACTCAATTTTCCTTAGTGCTTTGTCAAATGGATTTGGTTCACGGAAATTCAAGCGGCGATGGAAGACCAAGCCTTGATCGACGAGCCGCTGAAGCGCGAGCTTTCCGCGCTCTATGAGGCGGAGGGTCGTCACTATCACAACCTCGGCCATATCGAGGCGATGCTGGCGCTGGCCGGCCACTATCGGGCATCGTTGCACGATCCCAAGGCGGTCGAAGCGGCGATCTGGTTCCACGACGCCATCTATAACAGCCGGGTCAAGGACAACGAGGCGAGGAGTGCCGTCCTTGCCGAGAAAAAGCTCGCCGGCCGCACCGATGCGCAGCGCCTTGGCCGCATCACGACGATGATATCAGCCACCGCCACTCATGAGTTACCGCAGTTTGACGACGAAAATGCCGCCCGCGACGCAGCGCTGTTCCTCGACATGGACCTGGCGATCCTGGGGGCGCCGCCTGATGCGTTCGACGCCTATGAACAGGCGGTTCGCCGCGAATATGGCTGGGTGGAAGAGCCGATGTGGCGTGCCGGCCGCAGTGCTGTCCTGAAGGGCTTCCTCGCCCGCCCGCACATCTTCTACACCGAGGAGTTCCGGCAGCGGTTCGAGGCTCAGGCTCGGCAAAACATGGCGCGTTCGCTCGAAGCCCTCGGGGCATGAGCGCTGCTGCGGGTGCAGCACCTTTGATGCCGGCCTTGGGTCACCCCAACTCAACCACCGATGTACTCACAGCGGATTATCGGCATAAAACTCCAGCACCCGCTGCTTGAAGGACTTGTCGCCGACGGCCAGCATGTGGTCGCGGCCCTCGATATGGAAAGCCCTGGCGTTCGGCATCAAGGCGGCCAGTTCGTCGGGCGAACCGCCGATATCGTCCTTGGTGCCGACGGCAATCAACGTCGGCTGGGCAATGCGCGCAATGTCGGCCTCGGCCAGCAATTCCCGCGAGGTGGCAATGCAGGCGGCCAGCGCCCGGCGGTCGCTCCGGGTCTGGTCGGCGAAGGCGCGAAACGAGCGGCCGCGTAGATGGCTGGTGCTATCTGGATCGTCGGCCAGAAGGGCGGCGGCGATCGGGTCCCAGTCGCCGACGCCGTCGACCATGCCGACGCCGAGACCGCCGAAGACCAGCGTCGCCACCTTATCCGGGTCGGAAAGCGCCAGGAACGCGGAAATCCGCGCGCCCATCGAATAGCCCATGACATGGGCGCGTTCGATGCCGAGATGGTTCAGCAACGCTGCCCCGTCGGACGCCATCCTTGCCGGCGTATAATCGGCGTCCTGATAGCTCTTCGACGAGGCGCCGTGGCCGCGATTGTCGAAGGCGATGGCGCGGTAGCCGGCATCGTTCAGCGCCTTGAACCAGCCGGGCGACACCCAGTTGACGTAATGGGTCGAGGCAAAGCCATGGATCATGAGCACCGGATCGCCCTGCCCCGATGCCGGCTGGCGGTCGAGGAAGGCAAGGTCAAAACCGTCATGGGCGAAAAACTGCATCTGCGATGGATCCTGCGCGTTCAGTTGTGCGCAGTGCCGATTGCCGGGTGACGCAACAGGTCGCCGTCCTCGATGCTGCTCCTGGCGGCCGTGCCCGCCTTGAGCTCGAGCACGAAGCAAACCGGCTCGCCGGGCGAGATCATCGCCTCGGATTGCGGCTCGCCTTGCTTGATCGCCCGGATTCTGCCGTCCTGACCGACAAAGATCAGGTCGAGCGGCATCGGCGTGTTCTTCATCCAGAAGCTGACATCCCGAGCCTCCTCGAACACGAACAGCATGCCATGATCGTCGGCCATCTCCTCGCGAAACATCAGGCCAGCCTCGCGCTCGGCCGAGGTGTCGGCGATTTCGACGGAGAAAGAGCGTTCGCCGCCTTTCGTCACCGCGACCAGCGGCTGCGGGTCGACGGCAAGGATCATCGCCCGGCTGTCTGCCGAAGCCGGTCGCTGCGAATGGAAGAAAGCGCCTGTGGCGATGACAAAGGCGATCGCGGCGCAGACTATGCCCGTTGTCAGCCAGTTCCTGTAAGTCATTCAGACTCCTCGGCCATCGTCCTAGGTATGTTGATATTCAAGTGGTTCCAGCCTGTATATAGTTCCCTGCGCTTGCGACCCACCAATTGTTGATCTCAGCGCTGCCCCTCATCGCCCTGCCGGGCACTTCTCCCCGTATAGTGACGGGGAGAAGGGGCTGGCCGCAACGATGGCATACATTTCTACAACGGCCGGAAATTGGCGAAATCATTGATGACAGCGCCCCTCTCCCCGTCACTATACGGGGAGAGGATGCCGGCAGGCAGGTGAGGGGCAGCGCAAACGTTCGAAAAGATCTGAGTAAGGCCTGAATATCAACGCACCTAATGCGAGACGGGCAAGGTCCCCATATCCGGGTGAATTTCGGCAGCCATAAGGCCTTTGTCGCCGCGCCCGAAGCGGACCAGCACGACCTGCCCCGGCCTGAGTTCGGTAATACCGTAACGGCGCAGCGTCTCCATGTGGACGAAAATGTCCTCGGTGCCCTCGCCCCGGGTCAGGAAACCAAACCCCTTGGTGCGGTTGAACCATTTCACCAGCGCCCGTTCGAGGCCGCTTTCCGGCGTCACCGAGACGTGGGTGCGCTGCTCCTGCATCTCCGCCGGATGGGTCGCCGTGGTGAGATCCATGGAGAGCACGCGGAATGCCTGCAATCCGCGCTCACCTTGCTTGACCAGGCAGACGACGCGCGCACCTTCCAAGGCGGTCTGGAAACCGTCTTTTCGAAGACATGTCACATGGAGGAGAATATCGCCGGAAGAGCCGTCATCGGGAAGAATGAAACCGTAACCCTTGGCCACGTCGAACCATTTGATAGCGCCCGCAATCTCGACAAGACCGGCCGTGTCGCCGCTCTCGTCTCTTTGCAAGGCGTCGTGACCGGTTCCGTCCCGCCCCATGAAAGAGGCTTTTTCCCCCATAACAACGCCCCCCTTTTTCCAAGAATACCGCAACTGATTCTTGACGTTAGATTAACACTTCCGTTTCCGGTGTGTGCAAGACCTGAGCTGCGTTTTTTCACGGTTCATTGCGGGAATACCGGATTTGTTGTTTGCCGGCAGGAGCAGCTATCGGGAATTGCCCTTTGGCCGGGTGGCCCCTATGTTCCGCCGCAAAGCAACATTTCGAGGAAAATCACATGCGCTACCTCCACACCATGGTCCGTGTCGCCGACGTCGATGCCTCGCTCGATTTCTACTGCAACAAGCTTGGCCTCAAGGAAGTGCGCCGCCACGAAAACGAACAGGGGCGCTACACGCTGATCTTCCTCGCAGCTGACGAAGACGAGCAAAGCGGCATCACCGACAAGGCGCCGCTGATCGAGCTCACCTACAATTGGGATCCGGAAGACTACAAGGGCGGCCGCAATTTCGGCCACCTCGCCTACGAGGTCGACGACATCTACGCCACCTGCCAGCAGCTGATGGACAAGGGCGTCACCATCAACCGGCCGCCGCGCGACGGCAACATGGCTTTCGTCAAATCGCCGGACGGCATCTCGATCGAGCTTTTGCAGAAAGGCCCGGCCAAGGCCAAGGCCGAGCCCTGGGCGTCGATGCCCAATACCGGAAGCTGGTAACGGGCCGCATTGGGGAAGAATTCATTCATGCCGACCAGCCATGCCGATGTCGTCACTGAACATGCGAGCCGCTATCTGCAGCAGCTCTGCAAACACTGGGCGCACAAGTTTCCCGTCGCGTTCGATCCGAACCACGGCACCATCGATCTCTCACTGGGCCGCACGGTTCTCGATGCCGACCCGGCAGCGCTGCATATCGCGGTAACCGCTGACGAAGCCGGCTCGCTGGAGCGGCTGGAGACGGTCGTCGCCGAACACATCAAACGCTTCGCTTTCCGCGAACAGCTGACCTTCGATTGGAAAAAGGCTTCGGCAGCGTAGGCGACTACGCTCCGCCATTCCGGCCGGCCATCTCTAGCAGCATCAGCACCGTGCGCCAGTTGCGCGCGGTGGCGGGCACTTTCAGCGTGCGCGGGATGAGGTTGGCAAATACCGATTTGCCGAGGCCTTCTGGTGCGAGCAGGTAAAGCACGTCGCCCCTGACCTCGAACCGTTCGGGACCGGTGCATTTTTCGGCCAGCCGCGCGACCTCGTCGGCGGTCGGCGGGCGCTCCAGCACATAGGCGTGAAGCTTCGTCGGCTCGCCGGCAATTTCCGGATAGGGATTTTCTGCCACCAGCCGCTCGAACCAGCCGAGATCGCGCACCATGATGCGCGAGTGAAATCCCCATTTCTTCTCGAAGGCCGTTTCCATCTGTTTGGCCAGCGTGGCCGCGTCGCCCTTTGCCGAACGGAACACGACATTGCCGCTCTGCACATAGCTGGCGACGTCGCCAAAGCCGAGCTCCTCGAAGAACGACCGCAACTCCGCCATCTTGACGATGCGGTTGCCGCCGACATTGATGCCGGAAAACAACGCAACGAAAATCTTCGCCCGGGCACTCATATTCGGGCGCTCATATGATGAACCCGGCCAGCGTCTCGTTGTCGGTGATGTCCTGATACTGGACGCCCTCGGCCTCGAAATTGGCGTTGAGCAGCTCGAAATTGCGGCGGTCCTTGGTTTCGATGCCGATCAGCACCGAGCCGAAATTGCGCGCCGATTTCTTCAGATATTCGAAGCGGGCAATGTCGTCGTCGGGACCGAGCAATTCGAGGAAGTCGCGCAGCGCGCCCGGCCGCTGCGGAAAGCGGATGATGAAGTACTTCTTCAGCCCCTCGAAGCGCAGCGCCCTTTCCTTCACGTCCGGCAGCCGCTCAAAATCGAAATTGCCGCCCGAAACCACCGCGACGATGGTCTTGCCCCTGATTTCCTTCTTCGAAAAATCCTTCAGCGCGTCGATCGCCAGTGCGCCGGCCGGCTCCAGCACCACGCCTTCGACGTTCAGCATCTCGATCATCGTCGCGCAGAGCCGGTTTTCTGGGATCAGCCGCACCGCTTCGGTGGCAAACGCCCTGAGATGCCGCAACGGCTCGCGGCCGATCTCGGCCACCGCGGCGCCATCGACGAAATTGTCGACCCTGGCAAGCTTGATGCGCTTGCCGGTGGCGAGGCTCTCGCTCAGGCTTGGCGCGCCGGCCGGCTCGCAGAAGACGAAGCGCGTGTCGCGGCGCTGGTCGGCGAAATAATGCGTCACACCCGCTGCCAGACCGCCGCCGCCGACCGGCAGCATGATGATGTCGGGCATGCGCGCGCCCGGCATCTGGCCTGATATCTCGTAGGCGACCGTCGCCTGCCCCTCGATGATGTCCTTGTGGTCGAACGGCGGCACCATGTGCGCGCCGGCGCTTTCCGTGAATTCGGAGGCGGCGCGGTAGCAGTCGTCGAAAAAGTCGCCGACCAGCCTGATCTCGACGAATTCGCCGCCGAACAGCCGCGTCTTGTCGATCTTCTGCTGCGGTGTCGTCACCGGCATGAACACCACGCCTCGCTTGCCGAAATGACGGCAGACGAAGGCAAAGCCCTGGGCATGGTTGCCGGCGGAAGCGCAGACGAACAGCTCGGCATCGTTGCCGGCGTCGAGCGCCTTGCGGAAGAAATTGAAGGCGCCCCTGATCTTGTAGGAGCGCACCGGCGACAGGTCCTCGCGCTTCAGCAGCACGCGCGCGCCGGTCTTCTTCGACAGATAGTCGTTTTCCTGCAGCGGTGTTTCCGGGAAGATCTGGCGGATCGCGGCAGCGGCGACCGCGACGCGGGAAGAGAAACTGGTCATCGAAAAAATTACCCCGGATCGTCTGTGGTGTCCGCGAAGCTAGCACACGCCGTACGTGTTTGATCAGGGCAATCGTTTTGGCTTTCGCGCAACAGTGCGATGACTGTCGCAAGCCGCTGAGCGCATTTCGGCAGGAAACGACTTACTTCTGCCGCACTTCGGCTGTCCGGGAGGGGTCGCGGAGGTTGGATCAAGCCTTTCGGCCGGAGTGGAATTCTAGAGTTGAAGAAGATTTGTATCCTTGTCCTTGCCTTGCTCGTTGCCGGCTGTGGCGGCCGGCAGACCGAGGAACTGCTCGGCAGCGCCATGGTGTCGGCGCCGGTGACCGATATCGCCGGCAACCACAGCATCTTCATCGCCACGACGCGCAAGCGCTCCGACGATCCCAGCAAGGTTTTCGACCGCGAGCGCTCGGCCACGCTGAACTATGCCCGCGTCAACGTCACCGTGCCGGGGACCCACGAAGCCGGTCAGATCGAGCGGCGCTCACGCGGCAAGTCGAACGACCCTGCCAAATATTTCATGGCCTCCGACGTCGTCGGCTACGACACCGCACCGAAATTCTCCAACGCGCTCAGTGCCGACATCGCCGCGCGCGGCGGCCGCGTCATGCTTTTCGTCCATGGCTACAACACCGGCTTCGACGCCGCCGTCTACCGCGTCACCCAGATCGCCCATGATTCCGGCTACCCGGGCACGCCGGTGCTGTTTTCCTGGGCATCGGGCGCCAAGACCCGGGACTATGTCTATGACAGGGAAAGCGCCAGTGCTGCCCGCGACCAGTTGGAAGTCACGCTGAGAATGCTCTCGCAGACCGGCGCGCGGCGCATCGACATCGTCGCCCATTCGCTGGGGACCTGGGTTACTATGGAAGCGCTGCGCCAGCTCGCCATCAATGGCGACCGCGATCTCAGCGGCAAGCTCGGCGACGTCGTGCTGGCCTCGCCCGACATCGATGTCGACGTGTTCAAGAGCCAGATGCGCCGCTACGGCAAGCCGAACAAGCCCTTCATCCTGCTTTTGTCCGACGACGACCGGGCGCTGCGGCTCTCCGGCCTGATCGCCGGCTCGCGGCCGCGCGTCGGCGACTACAAGGACGCGGCCGACCTCGCCGACTATGGCGTGAGCGTCGTCGATCTCTCCAGCGTCAAGGGATCGGATCGCTTCAACCACACCAAATTTGCCGACAACCCCGAGCTGGTGAAGATGATCGGCCAGCGGCTGCGCGAGGATGACGGATTTGCCAGCGACCGCGAGGTGACCGACCGCATCAGCCTGCTCGGGCAGTGAGGTGCGTTCGAAGACTTTTCTCGTCGTAGCGTTTGCGCTCGCGGTGACCGGCTGCGCCGGCCGCAAGACCCACGACCTTCTCAACACGACGACCGTGACGGTGCCTGCCTCCGACATCGCCGCCACGCATGAGATCTTCGTCGCCACCACCCGAAAAAAGGCGACGAAGGACCCGCGGCAGGTGTTCGACGGTGACCGTTCACCGACCACCAGTTTTGCCAGTGTCGAAGTCACCGTCCCGAAAACCCATCAGGTCGGCGCCATCGAGCGGGTCAGGGGCTCCGCCAACAGCAACCCGGCGAAGGACTTCACGGCAACTGAGGTCGAATTCTACGAAGGCGCCCCGCAATTCGCCAAGGCGGTCGGCGCCGACATCGCCATGCGCGGCGACCGCGCCCTGGTTTTCGTGCACGGCTTCAACAACGGTTTCGACGACGGCATCTACCGGCTGACGCAGATCGCACACGACACAAAATATTCCGGCACGCCGGTGCTGTTCTCATGGGCGTCGAGCGGCAAGACCACGGGCTATATCTACGACAAGGAAAGCGCCAACGCGGCGCGCGACGATCTCGAAGAGACGTTGCGGATGCTGGCCAAGACCAAGGCCAAGAGCATCGACATCATCGCTCATTCGATGGGCACCTGGGTGACGATGGAGGCGTTGCGCCAGCTTGCCATCACCGGCGACCGTGATCTCGGCGACAAGCTCGGCTATGTCATCCTGGCCTCGCCCGACATCGATGTCGATGTATTCAAGAAGCAGATGATCCGCTACGGCAAGCCCGACAAGCCTTTCGCCATCCTGCTTTCGGGCGACGATCGCGCCCTGAGGCTGTCCTCGCTGATCTCCGGCGACAAGCCGCGCGTCGGCGACTATGGCGACGCGGCCGACCTCGCCAGCTATGGCGTGTCGGTGGTCGACCTGAGCAAGACCAAAGGCGGCGACCGCCTGAACCACGCCAAATTCGCCGACAACCCGTTCCTGGTGCAACTGCTCGGCGACCGGCTGCGCGCCCCGGCCGGCCTGGCATCAGACGAGGTCGATCCGGCGCGTCCGATCGACAATCTCGGCCATGGCATCGGCAAGGCCGTCGGCTCCGTCGCCGAGATCGTCATCACCACGCCGTTCAAGGTGCTGACCATCGCCACCGGCGGATGAGGAGTGGACACGCCCTTGGTCGTTGTCAGACGAACAGGTCGACCTTCTGGAACGTCGTCACATCGATCAGGCCGACATCGGAAATCCTCAGTTCCGGGATGACGACCAGCGCCAGCAGCGAGTGCTGCATGTAGGCGTTGTTCAGCGAACAGCCCATCTTGCGCATTGCCTCGGTCAGCTTGTCGGCCTTGGCGGCGACGATTTCGGCGCGCTCGTCCGACATCAGGCCGGCGATCGGCATTTCGACCAGCGCCAGTTCTTTGCCCCTGGAGAACAGCACGACGCCGCCGCCGACCTCGCCCAGCCGGTTGACCGCCAATGCCATGTCCTGCTTGGAGGTGCCGACGACGATGATGTGGTGCGCATCATGCGCCACGCTGGAGGCCATGGCGCAGTCGCTCATATAGCCGAAGCCGGAGACGAAGGCGTTGGTGACGCCGCTCGTGCCGCGGTGGCGCTCGACCAGCGCGATCTGGCAGACGTCGTTGCGACGGTCCATGGCGACCAGCCCGTCCTCCACCGGAAGGTCGGCCTCGAGCGCCCGCGTCGGCGCCTGGTTCTCGATCACGCCGATGACCCGCACCCGAATTTCGTTGGCGCCGACAGGCGCCACGATGTCGAAATCCCCCGGTCTGAGCTTCTTGCCGAGCTTGACGGTGTTCTTTGCCGTCTTCGGATAGTCATAGGCCGGAATGTCGATGTCGAGCTTGCCGCCCTTGGCCAGCCTGACGCCGCGGCCATAGACCTCGTCGATGGTCATTGCGGCGAGATCGGAGACGATCAGCAGATCGGCGAGCCGCCCCGGCGCGATCGACCCCAGCTCGCGCTCCAGCCTGAAATGCTGGGCGGTGTTGAGCGTCGCCATCTGGATCGCGGTCACCGGCTTCACCCCCTGGCCGATGGCGTGGCGGACCACCCGGTCCATATGGCCTTCATGGACGAGCGTCCCGGAATGGCTGTCGTCGGTGCACAGGATGAAGTTGCGCGGATCGAGCCCGCTCTCCGTCACCGCCTTGATCTGCGAGGCGACGTCGTACCATGCCGAGCCCAGCCTCAGCATTGCCTTCATGCCCTGGCGGACGCGAGCGATGGCGTCCTCGACGCGCGTGCCTTCGTGGTCGTCCTCGGGGCCGCCGGCGACGTAGCCGTGGAACGGCAGGCCGAGATCGCGCGAGGCATAATGGCCGCCGACGGTCTTGCCCGCCCTCACCGTCGCGGCGATCTCGCCGGCCATCACCGGATCGTTGGCCGCGACACCGGGAAAGTTCATCACCTCGCCAAGTCCGACGATGTTTTCCCAGCCCATCGCCTCGGTCACATCGGCAACCGTCAGCTCGGCGCCGGCATGCTCCAGCCCAGGTGCAGAAGGCACGCAGGACGGCATCTGCACAAGGACGTTGATCGGCATGGCGACCGCCTCGTCATGCATCAGCCGCACACCCGGCAGGCCGAGCACGTTGGCGATCTCGTGCGGGTCGATGAACATCGAGGTGGTGCCATGCGGGATGACCGCGCGGCAGAACTCCGTCACCGTCACCATGCCGCTCTCGACATGCATGTGCGCGTCGCAAAGGCCCGGCACCAGATAGCGCCCGCCGGCGTCGACCACCTTGGTGCCCTGGCCGATGGCGTGACCGGCATTCGGCCCGCAATAGGCGAAACGGCCGCCGGCAATGGCAATGTCGGTGCCGGCGATGATCTCGCCGGAATGAACGTTGACCCAGCGCCCGTTGCGGATGACGAGATCGGCGGGCCTCCTGCCCATGGCGACGTCGACCAGATGCGTCGCCGCCTCGGCCCAGGGTTTTGGTTTCGTCGCACGCGCGGTCTTCGCCATGAGGAGACTCCTGTTTTCCCGACTGTGCCAAGCCGCGCGGATTTTGACCAGCGGGGAACTTGTGGGTCGTGTGCGGCTACTCGGTCTTCACCTCTCGTTGCCGGAGGCGCCGTCGGCGGCGCTGCGAGGCGCCGTCCACGACAAAATGCCTCAACCGGAAGACGAGTCCGGTTGCGGCAAATCAGCTTGTTCGGGAGTTTCGATCGAAATCGGGCGCTCAAGTATCGCCCCGTTGTTCCCTGTCGCGGCAGTTGAGAAGCTCGACCAGATCGTCGGCCTCTTCGATCGGCATGTCGATCAACGGGACGCCGACCTCGACAACCGGCAGTCCCGTGAACACATCGATGATGTCCCAGGTGCCTTCAGGTGTCTTCTCAGTGTCGTAGCGTTGAGTCATGGAGTGCAGGAGGAGATTAGCGGGTGCAGGAGAAGATTGGCGCGATTTCTCGGTTATCGCTCGTTTGGGCTCCGGGAATGCGAAAACAGTTCCCACCCGGCCTGATCAAGCGCCTCAAGCAATGGGACAAAGGTGCTGGGCAGTCGTGGGTCGACGGCAAGATTCAGCACGCCGTGCAAATGCCGGCGATAGTCTTCGGAACGCAGCAATTGCCGTACCGCGTTGGCAACAGACTTCCCTTGTCCTGTGTCAAACTCTGCCATGTCAGGGGTTCCAGTAGCTTTAGCCCGAAACTCAACCGTTGCGAAATGGTTCCGGGATGATTTTGATCAAGTTTGAATCAGTGGATGGCCCGTCGCTGCTGACCGGCCTGCAGCCGCCAAGTCTCCAACGTCTGCGATTGGCCGAAAGCCGCCGCGCCTTCGTCATCCTAGCGACGCCGCGCAGACCCTGGGATCCATGCCGTTACGCCAGCCGAAGAATGCTACGGCTCAGAATAAAAGCGCTCCGTAGCGGTCCTTCGCGCCCCCCTCTGTCCTGCCGGACATCTCCCCCACGAGGGGGGAGATCGGCCTTCATCACTGATTTCGCCAACACCAACCTGGCAAGAAAGGACGCTGTCCGCGAAGCTGCCGATCTCCCCCCTCGTGGGGGAGATGTCCGGCAGGACAGAGGGGGGGCGCCTCGCTCCGCCATCAAAAGGTTCTGCACCGCAGCAGCGCACCAAGTTTGCCCGTGCCAATCCTGCTGAGAAACCTTCGTGACACAGTGACACGGCTGTGCCAAACAGGGCCAACTGTGCCAGCGAGCGTGGAGAAACTGGTAAACTCAGCAGACTTAAAATCTGCCGCCACTACAATGGCTTACGGGTTCGATCCCCGTCGCTCGCACCACCTCACCTCGGACTTAAAATCCCTCGATCTCTGATCGTACGGGTTCGATTCCCGTCGTCCGCACCAGCAACGCCGGCGCCACCGCGCTGGCGCATGCAGGTTCGGGCTTGGATCACACGCGGATCGGGTTCAGCTTCAGATGCTGGATCAGGATGATGGTCTTGGCGTCGATGATGCTGCCGTCGGAGATGCCGGCCAGCGCCTCGTCGAGCGGCATTTCCAGGACCTCGATGTCTTCGCCTTCTCCCGGTGCGCCGCCACCGTCGGAGATGCGGTCGGTCGGTGAATAGCGGGCGACGAAGAACCAGAGCCGCTCGGTCACGCTGCCGGGGCTCATAAAGGGCGAAAACAGCCGTTCGACGTCCTTCAGCCTATAGCCGAGTTCCTCTTCCGCCTCCTTGCGGATGCAGGTTTCGGGATCATGTTCATCGAGCAGGCCGGCGCAGGCCTCGATCAGCGGCTCGCGGTGGCCGGTGGCGTAGGCCGCGTAGCGGAACTGCCGCACCAGCAGAACCGTCGAGCGCTCCGGGTCGTAAGGCAGGATCACCGCGCCGTCGCCGCGATCGTAGGTCTGGCGGATCTGCGTCTCCCACTGCCCGTCGCGCCGGCGATAGTCGAGGACGGTCTTTTTCAGGACGGCCCAGTCGTCGGAAAGGACTTCCTCCGAACGGATGCGAATGCGGTCTTCCATGGTGAACTCCTGTTGCCGCGAGGCGTAGCGGTGATCGGGCCTTCGCGCAATCCCGACAGCAATTCAGGGCAATCGCTTCAGCGAAGGATCGCGGCTTCATCCAGCAGAGGCGCGCTTCACCGCCTCGTGTATGGCGCGGGCGCAAACCATTGCCTAAATAGCGACAGCCCCTCCCCGGAGTTTCCTGATGACCCCATCCCTTTTCCAGCCGATCACGCTTGACGGCCTCACCTTTCCCAACCGCATCGCGGTGGCGCCGATGTGCCAGTATTCCGCTGAAGACGGCTCGGCCAGCGACTGGCACCTGTATCACTGGATGAACCTGGCGATGTCCGGCGCCGGCATGGTCACCGTCGAGATGACCGACGTCGAGCGGCGCGGCCGCATCTCGCATGGCTGCCTCGGCCTTTATTCCGACGACAACGAGGCGGCCGCCCGGCGCGCGCTCGATGCGGCCAAGCGCGTTGCCGCTCCCGGCACCAGGTTCGGTACGCAGCTTGCCCATGCCGGCCGCAAGGCCTCCAACCAAAAACCTTGGGAAGGCGGCGGGCCGCTGAACGCCGATCAGGACCCTTGGCCGATCGTGTCGGCCTCGGCAATCGCCTACGACACCGGCTGGCAGGTGCCGAGGGCGCTGGAGGATGAGGAGATCCTGCAGATCATCGAACGCTTCGCCGAGGCGGCAAGGCGGGCCGAACGTGCCGGCTTCGATTTCATCGAATTGCACGCCGCGCACGGCTATCTGATCTTCCAGTTCCTGTCGCCGCTTTCCAACCAGCGCACCGACCGCTGGGGCGGCTCGCTGGAAAACCGCATGCGTTTTGTCGTCGAGATCGCCAAGGCAGTGAGAAAGGCAGTGCCCGGGCTGATGCTCGGGGCGCGTCTGTCGGTCAAGGAATGGGTCGATGGCGGCTTCGACGTCGACGACGCAATCGAAGTGGCCAAGGCGCTGAAGGCAACGGGCGTCGCCTATCTCTGCTGCTCGAGCGGCGGCAATTCGCCCCTGCAGAAGCTGCCGGCAGGTCGCGGCTACCAAGTGCACCTGGCGGAGGCCGTTCGCAACGGCGCCGGAATCCCGACAAGGGCCGTCGGCCTGATCGACGATCCGAAGCAGGCCGAGGCGATCGTCGCCGAGGGCCGTGCCGACATGGTGGCCCTGGCCCGCGCCTTCCTCGCCGATCCGCGGTGGGCGTGGCGCGCCGCGGCCACCTTCGGCGAAAAAATCCAGCCGGCGCCGCAGCTTGCCCGCTCGGTGACGACGATGCAGCACTGGATGAAGGCGGCCGGCTGACCGGCCCGATTGCAGGGCCGCCGCCGCAACGACCGTTACCCCGAGACATTTGCGCACGCCGAGGGGCGTGCAACCAAATCAGCGGCTCCGCGTTGGCGGCGATGATGGACAGCAAGCCTTTTGAAAAGCCGGTCGTGGTCGAACTTGGCCGTGTCGGCAAATACCGTGAGATCCGCAGCACCCAGGAAGCTGCGGAGTGCCTGATGACCGTCTGGCCGCTCAATCGTGGCCCGCGGCATCGCGATGCTCTCGACACTTGCCTAAAAGTGCTGGAAGGTTATCGTTCGACAGCGGATGCGCGCCGGGCATTGGTAGAGGCCGCCATGGAATCGGACGTGCTGGTTCCCGAAGAGAGATTGCCCGAAGGCAAACTGCCCGACCGCAAACCGCATTGAGCAACCCGAGCTTTTTCCACTGGAGGATTTCATGGCCAAGCTGACCTACAAGATCGTCGAGCATGACGGGGGCTGGGCCTATAAGGTCGGCGAGACATTTTCGGAGACGTTTCCTACTCACGAGGACGCGCTGCGCGCCGCCGAGATCGCTTCGGCCGAACAGCAGGTCGCCGGCACCACCGACGGCATCCAGTACGAGGACGCCGAAGGCAAATGGCACGACGAGCTCGCCGACGGCCGGGACCGGCCGCAAACCGAAGTTTCCGATTAGGCTGGTGTCGTTCTCGCACCTCGGTTTCAAGAGCTGGGGCTTGACAAGTCATGCTCTTGCTATGATCCCGGCCATGGCGAATTACAGTCCCGCTGGGAACGCTCACGATCAGGCGCGACGAAGAAGGGCGCTTGCCACGCAGCCGCTTTACAGGGCAGTCTGGTAGCGCTACCGTTTCATCATCGCGCGTGACCAGGGAGGAGCTTTGGGAACTGCCGCGGCCAGTCAGGAAAGCGGTTTCCTTCGAAGACGTCGCAGGAAGCATTCGGGAGGAAATCGATGGCGTCTGTCGCGATTGGCGATGTCTACAAATCATTCGGAACCGTCGAGATTCTGCACGGTGTCAGCGTCGATATAGAGGACGGCGAGTTCGTCACGCTGGTCGGGCCGTCGGGCTGCGGAAAATCGACCCTTCTCAGGATGATCGCCGGCCTGGAAAAGATTTCGCGCGGTCAGATCGCGATTGGCGAGCGCGTCGTCAACAACGTTGCGCCAAAAGAACGCGACGTCGCCATGGTGTTCCAGAACTACGCGCTCTACCCGCACATGACCGTCGCCGAGAACATGGCGTTCTCGCTGATGCTCAAGGGTGTTGCGAAAGCCGAAAGCGCTGCCAGCGTCAAGCGCGCCGCCGAAATCCTGGGGCTGGTGCCATTGCTGGAGCGCTATCCCCGGCAGCTTTCCGGCGGCCAGCGCCAGCGCGTCGCCATGGGCCGGGCGATCGTGCGCGATCCGGCGGTCTTCCTGTTCGACGAGCCGCTGTCCAATCTCGACGCCAAGCTCAGGGTGCAGATGCGCGCCGAGATCAAGGAACTGCACCAGCGCCTGAAGACCACGACGGTCTATGTCACCCACGACCAGATCGAGGCGATGACCATGGCCGACAAGATCGTCGTCATGCATGACGGCATCGTCGAGCAGATCGGGCCGCCATTGGAGCTCTACGACCGGCCCAACAACCTTTTTGTCGCCAGCTTTATCGGCTCGCCCGCCATGAACATGCTGCGGGGCGAAATCGCGACGGATGGCGGCTCACCGTCTTTTCGCGGCTCCGGCGGGATTTCCCTGCCGCTGGCCGCAGTGCCGTCGACCGGCAGCGGCGAGCAGGTGGTGCTGGGGATACGCCCCGAGCATCTGCGGCTATCCCAGGACGACGGCATTCCAGTCACCGTCGTGGTGGTCGAGCCGACCGGGTCGGAAGTGCAGCTCATCGGCCGGACGGCCGGCGGTGACGAGATCGTCGCCAATTTCCGCGAGCGCCATTCCTTCACGCCGGGCGAGACCGTACGGCTCACGGCCGAGCCGGGCCTCATCCATCTCTTTCATGGCGAAACCGGGCAGCGCTTCGAACTGCGCGCCCGGCAGTAGGATCCATAAGGCAAGGACAATAAACAGGAGGAAACGAGCATGAAATTCACCAGACGTGACGTGATCCGCACGACCGCCGGCGTGGCGGCGGGAGCCTTGGGAAGCCGCTTCGTCGGCTCTTCCGCCTTTGCCCAGGAGGGGTTGACGTACAAGCCCGAAGACGGCGCAAAGCTGCGCATGCTGCGCTGGTCGCCGTTCGTTCAGGGCGATGAAGACCAATGGCTGGCCAACACCAAGCGGTTCACCGAGGCGACAGGCGTCGAGGTCCGCGTCGACAAGGAAAGCTGGGAGGACATTCGCCCCAAGGCGGCGGTTGCCGCCAATGTCGGCTCCGGTCCAGATCTGATGCTGGTCTGGTTCGACGACCCGCACCAGTACCCCGACAAGCTGCACGACGTGTCGGAACTGGGTGAGTATCTCGGCACGAAATATGGCGGCTGGCACGACGGACCAAAGCAGTATGCGACGCGGGAGGGAAAATTCCTCGGTCTGCCCCTGGCCACCATCGGCAATGCCATCGTCTATCGGGAAAGCTGGGTGAAGGAGGCCGGCTTCTCGGAGTTTCCGAAGGACACGGCGGGCTTCCTCGAGCTTTGCAAGGCCTTGCAGGCGAAGGGGCATCCGGCCGGCTTCACGCACGGCCATGGCGTCGGCGACGGCAACAACTATGCTCATTGGCTGCTTTGGAGCCATGGCGGCCAGATGGTCGACGAGAGCGGAAAGGTGACGATCAACAGCCCCGAGACGCTCAAGGCGATCGAATACGCGCAGGAACTCTACAAGACCTTCATCCCCGGCACCGAAAGCTGGCTCGACGTGAACAACAACCGCGCCTTCCTGGCCGGCGAACTGGGCGTCATCGCCAACGGCATTTCCGTGTATAACACGGCCAAGACCAACAAGGACAATGATCCGAAACTGGCTGAAATCGCCAAGGACATGCGCACGACCAGCCTGCCGATCGGTCCTGTCGGAAAATCGGTCGAGCTGTTCCAGGTGACCACGGCCGTGATCTTCGACTACACGCCCTACCCCAACGCGGCCAAAGCCTATCTGCAGTTCATGTTCGAGGAACAGCAAATGGCAGAGTGGATCACCTCCTCCGCCGGCTATTGCTGCCAGACACTCAAAGCCTTCGAGAACAATCCTGTGTGGACGGCCGACCCGAACAACGCAGCTTACGCCAAAGCCTCGGCGACGCTGCGACCCAACGGTTATGCCGGGCCGCTCGGCTACGCCTCGGCGGCGACCATGGCCGACTATGTCCTGGTCGACATGTTCGCCAAGGCGGTGACCGGCCAGGCGACGCCGCAGGAGGCGATGGAAGAGGCGGAGAAACGCGCCAACCGCTACTATCGCGTTTGATCGCAGCGCAGCCGGGCAGCCGCGACCGCGCTGCCCGGTCTGGTTTCTGAAATCGCGTGGCCGCCACTCAGGCCACCATGCCACTAGACCCTATGAGGAGCTGTCCCATGGCCGTGTCGTCCGCTGCCGTTCAGCCGCGTCCGTCGATCCTGTCGCGGAGCCTGTCGCTCCTGGCCGACAGCCGGAACGCGCTTAGCTTCGGCTTCATGCTGCCGGCGGCAGCGCTGCTGCTGGTCTTCCTCACCTATCCGCTCGGGCTCGGGGTCTGGCTCGGCTTCACGGATACCCGCATCGGTCGCCCCGGTATCTTCATAGGCATCGAAAACTACCAATATCTGTCGGATGACGCCGTCTTCTGGCTCTCCGTCTTCAACACCTTGCTCTACACGATAAGCGCCTCGATCCTGAAGTTCGCGCTCGGCCTCTGGCTGGCGCTCATTCTCAATCAGAACCTTCCCATCAAATCGTTCTTCCGCGCGATCATCCTGCTGCCGTTTGTGGTGCCGACGGTGCTGTCGGCCATCGCCTTCTGGTGGATCTACGATTCGCAGTTCTCCATCCTGTCCTGGGCACTTATGGAAATGGGCCTGATCGACCATCGCATCAATTTCCTCGGCGATCCGGAGAACGCGCGCGCTTCGGTCATCGCCGCCAATGTCTGGCGCGGCATTCCGTTCGTCGCCATCACGCTGCTTGCCGGCTTGCAGACGATACCGCAGTCGCTTTACGAGGCCGCCACGCTCGACGGCGCCAGTCGCTGGCAATTGTTCCGTTTTGTGACGCTGCCGCTGCTGACGCCGATCATCGCCATCACCATGACGTTTTCGGTGCTGTTCACCTTCACCGATTTCCAGCTGATCTATGTGCTGACCCGCGGCGGACCGGTCAATGCCACCCATCTGATGGCGACATTGTCGTTTCAGCGCGGCATTTCGGGAGGCCAGCTTGGCGAGGGCGCCGCCATCGCGGTCGCCATGATCCCGTTCCTGCTTGCGGCGATCCTGTTCAGCTATTTCGGCCTGCAACGCCGCAAATGGCAGCAGGGCGGAGGAGACTGACATGGCTGAGACCGCGATCAAGAAAACGAAACGGCAGGAACTCGACGAAGGCGGCATGGGCTATCTTCAGAGCCTGCCGCGGCGCGTGGTGACGGTCTATCTGCCGTTGCTGGTGTTCGTCATCGTGCTGTTGTTCCCGTTCTACTGGATGACGATCACGGCGATCAAGCCCAATCACGAGATGACCGACTACGCCAATTTCAATCCGTTCTGGGTCGTGCATCCGACATTCGAGCACATCCGCTATCTCTTGTTCGACACGTCCTATCCGGGCTGGCTGCTCAACACGATCATCATCTCCACCGCCGCCACGTTCCTGTCGCTGCTGGCTGCGGTGTTCGCGGCCTATGCGATCGAACGGCTGCGGTTTTCGGGAGCGCGGCACGTCGGGCTCGCGATCTTCCTCGCCTATCTCGTGCCGCCCTCGATCCTGTTCATCCCGCTGTCGGTGATGGTGTTCAACCTTGGGCTTTTCGACACCCCGTTCGCGCTCATCCTGACCTACCCGACCTTCCTGATCCCTTTCTGCACCTGGCTGCTGATGGGTTACTTCCGCTCGATCCCGTTCGAACTGGAAGAATGCGCGCTCATCGACGGGGCGAGCCGCTGGCAGATCCTCATGAAGATCGTGCTGCCGCTGTCGGTGCCCGGCCTGATTTCCGCCGGCATCTTCGCATTCACCCTGTCATGGAACGAATTCATCTATGCGCTGACGTTCATCCAGTCGTCCGAAAACAAGACTGTGCCGGTCGGGGTGCTCACCGAGCTTGTCCGCTCCGACGTCTATGAATGGGGAGCGCTGATGGCCGGAGCCCTGATCGGCTCGCTGCCGGTGGTGGTGCTCTATTCGTTCTTCGTCGAGCACTACGTTTCCTCGATGACCGGAGCGGTGAAGGAATAGCGCCCTGCGGGGCGCCTTCTCCCTTCTCCCCTTGTGGGAGAAGGTGGCCTCGCGAAGCGAGGTCGGATGAGGGGTGTTCCAGCTTGGCACCAACAGCACTCCGTCCAACACCCCTCAACCGTCTTGGCGCTGCGCGCCAATCCACCTTCTCCCACAAGGGGAGAAGGAAGAAGAGGCGCATTGCCGCCAACCATCCGCCGCGTTATCTCAGGCGACCCTGTCTGCCTCAGGCGACGCTGTCTGCCCAGGCGACCTTGTCTGCCTCAACTGACCTTCTGCCGGAGCCTGCCAATGCCCCAAATCGTGACCGCCGCCATGCTCGTCATCGGCGACGAGATTCTGTCCGGCCGCACCAAGGACAAGAATATCGGCCACCTTGCCGACATCATGACGGCGATCGGCATCGACCTGAAGGAGGTGCGCATCGTTGCCGATGAGGAAGACGAGATCGTCGCCGCAGTGAACGCCCTGCGTGCCCGCTACACCTATGTCTTCACCACCGGCGGCATCGGCCCGACGCATGACGACATCACCGCGGATGCCATTGCCAGGGCGTTCGGCGTGCCCTGCGACTACGACGCCAAGGCCTATGCCATGCTGGAAGCGAGCTACGCGGCGCGCGGCATCGAATACACCGAGGCGCGCAAGCGCATGGCGCGGATGCCGCGCGGTGCCGACCATGTCGACAACCCGGTGTCGATCGCGCCGGGCTTTCGCATCGGCAACGTCCATGTCATGGCCGGCGTGCCGGCGATTTTCCAGGCGATGCTCGACAATGTGGTGCCGACGCTGAAGGCCGGCACCAAAATGCTGTCGGCCACGGTGCACTGTCCGTTCGGCGAAGGCCTAGTCGGCGCACCGCTGGGCGAGATCCAGAGGGCGCATCCGGACACGATCATCGGCTCCTACCCGAAATACAGCGACGGCAAGTTCTGGACCGAGCTGGTCGTCCGTGCCCGCAGCCAGCAAGCGCTGGACGCCGCCCGCGCCGATGTCGAAGCGATGGTCGCAGGGCTCGCCAGCGCGGCCAACTGATCCAAAGCGCGTCGCGCCTGAGAGGATTCATGCGACGCGCCTTCTTGTCTTTATTCATGGTGCCCCAAACCGCTGCGCACCACGCGCCCGAGGGCATGCTTTTGGGCGACATACATTAGGCCATATCCGGGCTAACCGGAACCAAGCATAGTGCTGTAACGTTTCATGCGGGCGAGTTCGCTCGCCCGCGAATTGAGGGGTTGCCATGCGATTCAAGACTATCGTCGCCATACTGCAGAACGAACAGGACGCGGAGCGCGTGCTCGAATGCGCCGTCCCGCTTGCCGACAAGTTCGAGAGCCATCTCATCGGCATTCATGCCGAAGCGCTTCCGGTCCCCTACACCTCGGCCACCGGCTTTCCCGACACCGAGTTCCTGCAGGTTTCGGCCGACATGAACAAGGAACGCGCTGAAAAATTGCGGGCGGTTTTCCTCCGGCATGTCGAAGAGTCCGGCCTGTCCTTCGAGTGGCGCAGCCTCGAGAGCTTTTCAGGAGACAGCGCGCTGACCGGCATCCCGACCGTTCGCACCGCGGACCTGATCATCGCCGCGCAGCGCGAGACGGGCGGCGATCAAAACGCCGATGTCGACACGCTGGTCTATGACGCCGGCCGGCCGGTGCTGGTCGTGCCGCACTCAGGCCCGCTGATCACCAGCTTCAAGCATGTGCTGCTCGCCTGGAACGGCAGCAAGGAAGCGGCGCGCGCCGCTTTCGACGCCCTGCCCTTCATCATAGAGGCCGAACAAACCGATATTGTCGTTATCGACCCGCCGGACACGCTCGACGAGGCCCCGGAGGCGGCCGGCGCCGAAATCGCCGCCGCCCTGTCCAGGCATGGCGCCACGGTCAGCGTCTCGGTGCTGCAATCGGCCGGCCACTCGGTCGACGAGGTGCTCCAGACCAGGGTTGCCGAAACTGGCGCCGACCTGCTCGTGCTCGGCGCCTACAGCCATTCCTGGCTGCGCCAGCTTCTGTTCGGCGGGGTCACCCGCACGGTGCTGCGCACCCTGCCGGTGGCAGCTTTCCTGTCGCGGTAAATCGACAAGCGGCAAGTCCACAGGCGGCAAGTCCACAGGGATCGCCTGCCGCCGCCCTTGCCAGGGCCAAGGCTTTCCAGTTAATTCCGCGCGTTCCTTCAAGTGTCTGCGCGCGTTTTCGCGCGCAGCGGAGTGCGCAGAAAAATGTCCCTTCCCGAAAAGGCCTTTCCCGTCTCCTGGGATCAGTTCCACCGCGACGCGCGTGCGCTCGCCTGGCGGCTTGCCGGCGCCAACAAAGGCCAATGGAAAGCGATCGTCTGCATCACCCGCGGCGGCCTGGTGCCGGCCGCCATCATCTCGCGTGAACTCGGCATCCGGGTCATCGAGACGGTTTGCGTCGCCTCCTATCACGACTACGCCAGCCAGGGGCAGTTGCAGGTGCTGAAGGAGGTCACGCCGGCACTGCTCGCCGATGACGGCGCCGGCGTATTGATTATCGACGACCTCACAGACACCGGCAAGACCGCGGGCATCGTCCGCGCCATGATGCCCAAGGCACATTTCGCCACCGTCTACGCCAAGCCGAAAGGCAGGCCGCTGGTCGACACCTTCGTCACCGAGGTCAGCCAGGACACCTGGATCTATTTTCCGTGGGACATGGGCTTCACCTACCAGAAGCCGATCGCCGACGACCACGCCGGCTGATTCGCGGCAGCTGCGTTTTCTCCTCCCGGAACATACCGGCGCGGCCTTCTTGCCGGCGCACTTCTTGAAAGAGTGCCGCGGCGCACAATATTCCTGAATCGACGTCTCGTGTGTGGTTAATTCGTGCGTATGAGGTTTTTTACTTTTATTGCTTATGATTAGCCGTAAGATTCACGAGACGGCAAGTGATTCTGGAGGCTGGGGCAAGCTTCTCCGATGTTGACGAGGCCAGTAACGCACAACCATTTGGCCGAAAGGGTCCAGCGGCTCTTCGGCACAGCGCCGTGCCGTCTGCAGGTTGCAGCATTGCCCTGGCGCGGTACCGGCCATGGCGTCGAGATCATGCTTATCACCAGCCGCGATACCGGCCGCTGGGTGCTTCCCAAGGGCTGGCCTGAGGCCAAGGAACTGCTTTGCGAAGCGGCGGCGCGCGAGGCCGGCGAGGAAGCCGGACTGCGCGGCACGGTCTCCCACCACGAAGCCGGCCGCTACTTCTATGCCAAGGCATTGGCTTCCGGCGAGGAAGTGCCTTGTGAAGTCCTGGTGTTTCCGCTGCGGGTCGACAAGATCGCCGACCGGTGGAAGGAAAAGCGCTCGCGCACCCGCAAATGGGTTAGCCCAGCCGAGGCCGTGCGCATGGTCAACGAGCCGGACCTTGGCCAGATCATCGCCTATTTCTGTGCCGACCCGCACCAGTTCTCCTGAGCATAGCGGCCAAAGCCGCGCACCTGCCGCGCATCACCGGCGATGTTCTTGGCAAAGCGAATCGATTTGGCTACTCCAGCTTTGGGCATGCGCTGTCGGGCCGGCGGCCTGCACGTGGTAAGAATCGAAAATCCTGCGGCTACTTCTTTCCCCGTTATCCACATATGTGACACACAAGATGTTGGGGTCACAAAAGCTACGCAAACGAATCCTTGACGGCGCAAAACGAGTCGCCTTTTATAGGTCATGCGCTCCTGTTGAGAGCGCGACCGGAAAGTTTTGAGCCCGGTCTTTTTTCCCGGATTATGTGCGTTTGGCCGCATTTCCGCCCTGGCTACGGGGCCGGCGGAGGCGTCGGGATTGTGGGGTCTTTGGGGACGAAAAGGGAAAAATGTCGGACTGGAATAAATTGTCTGTTAATACTATATTTAGTGTTTGCAGGTAGGTTCGACGCTAGATAGTGTGAAGTTCCCTCGATTGAGGGAGTCGCAAAAAAGTTTCAGTCTTGAGGGACCCGCAGGGTCCGTCGGCGCGTTGGACGACTACTTCGCAAGGAGTTCGACCAGCAGGGCGGGCGGAGCCTCGTGAAAAGGAGCCGGCCGTTTTGGAACGCCGGCAGACGGCGGACATGCGCGTTTCGCAATGGGGGCAGAAATCCCCTGGGAAAGGCGCTATATCTAGACACAAAGGGATAGGACCAATGCGCATCGAGCGTCGTTTCACCAAGCAAGGGCAGTCTGCTTATTCGGAGATCGAATTCCGCAAGGCGCTTTCGGAGATCAAGAATCCGGATGGCTCGGTGGTGTTCCGCTTGGACAATATCGATGTGCCGGCGCAGTTCAGCCAGGTTGCCGCCGACATCCTGGCGCAGAAGTATTTCCGCAAGGCCGGCGTGCCGGCACGGCTGAAGAAGGTCGAGGAGAACGACGTTCCCTCCTTCCTGTGGCGCTCCGTCGCCGACGAGGCCGAGTTGGCAAAGCTGCCGGAGGCCGAGCGCTACGGCTCCGAGACCGACGCCCGCCAGGTCTTCGACCGTCTTGCCGGCACCTGGACCTATTGGGGCTGGAAGGGCGGCTACTTCAACGCGGAGGAAGACGCGCGCGCCTTCCGCGACGAGCTCGCCTATATGCTGGCCACCCAGCGCGTTGCGCCGAATTCGCCGCAATGGTTCAACACCGGCCTGCACTGGGCCTACGGCATCGACGGCCCGAGCCAGGGCCACTTCTATGTCGACCCGTTCACCGGCAAGCTGACCAAGTCGAAGTCTTCCTACGAGCATCCGCAGCCGCATGCCTGCTTCATCCAGGGCGTGCAGGACGATCTCGTCAACGAAGGCGGCATCATGGATTTGTGGGTGCGTGAAGCGCGCCTGTTCAAATACGGCTCCGGCACCGGCTCCAACTTCTCGTTCCTGCGCGGCGAAGGCGAAAAGCTGTCCGGCGGCGGCCGTTCGTCCGGCCTGATGAGCTTCCTCAAGATCGGCGACCGCGCGGCGGGCGCCATCAAGTCGGGCGGCACGACCCGCCGCGCTGCAAAGATGGTCATCGTCGACGCCGACCATCCCGATATCGAGGAGTTCATCGACTGGAAGGTCAATGAGGAGCAGAAGGTCGCTTCGCTGGTCACCGGCTCGAAGATCGTCAAGAAGCACCTTGAAGCGATCATGAAGGCCTGCATCAACTGCGAAGGCCAGGACCACGATTGCTTCGACCCGGCCATCAACACCGCGCTGAAGCGTGAGATCAAGCTGGCCAAGAAGGACGGGGTGCCGGAGAACTACATCTACCGCGTCATCCAGTTCGCCAGGCAGGGCTACACCTCGATGTCGTTCAAGACCTACGACACCGACTGGGATTCGGACGCCTACCTCACGGTTTCGGGCCAGAACTCCAACAATTCGGTCTCGCTGAAGGACGATTTCCTGCGCGCCGTAGAGCAGGACGGCGACTGGCATCTCACCGCCCGCAAGGACGGCAAGGTGATGAAGACGCTGAAGGCCAGGGATCTGTGGGAGAAGATCGGCTATGCCGCCTGGGCGTCGGCCGACCCGGGCCTGCACTTCAACACGACGATGAACGACTGGCACACCTGCGCCGCGGCCGGTGCGATCCGGGCGTCCAACCCGTGCTCGGAATACATGTTCCTCGACGACACCGCCTGCAACCTGGCCTCGATCAACCTGCTGCCCTATCGCAACGCCGACGGCACCATCGACATCGCTGCCTACGAGCACACGGTTCGGCTGTGGACCATGGTGCTGGAAATTTCCGTCATGATGGCGCAGTTCCCGTCGAAGGAGATCGCCAAGCTCTCCTACGAATACCGCACGCTCGGCCTCGGCTACGCCAATATTGGCGGCCTGCTGATGACCTCGGGCATTCCCTATGATTCCGACGAGGGCCGCGCCATCTGCGCAGCACTCACGGCCATCATGACCGGCACCGCCTATGCCACCTCGGCCGAAATGGCCGCCGAGCTCGGCGCCTTCCCCGATTACGACCGCAATGCCCAGAACATGCTGCGTGTCATGCGCAACCATCGCCGAGCCGCCTATGGCGACAAGGACGGCTACGAGAAACTCGCCGTCAACCCGGTGCCGCTGGTCGCCTCCGACCTGAAGCAGCCGGAGCTTGCCGCCCATGCCAAGGCTGCCTGGGACCGCGCCATCGAGCTCGGCGAGGAGCATGGCTACCGCAATGCGCAGGCGACCGTGATCGCGCCGACCGGCACGATCGGCCTGGTCATGGATTGCGACACCACCGGTATCGAGCCCGACTTCGCGCTGGTCAAATTCAAGAAGCTGGCCGGCGGCGGCTATTTCAAGATCATCAACCGCGCCGTCCCTGAAGCGCTGCGCACGCTCGGCTATTTGGAAAGCCAGATCGCCGAGATCGAGGCCTATGCGGTCGGCCACGGCAATCTGAACCAGGCGCCTGCCATCAACCCCGGCTCGCTTAGGGCCAAGGGTTTTACCGACGACAAGATCGCGGCGCTCAACGCAGCGTTGAAGTCGGCCTTCGACATCAAGTTCGTCTTCAACCAGTGGACGCTGGGTGCCGACTGGGTGAAGGAGACGTTTGGCTTCACCGACGAGCAGCTCAACGATTTCTCGTTCGAGATGCTGCCGGCGCTCGGCTTCTCGAAGAAGGACATCGAGGCCGCCAACATCCATGTCTGCGGTGCGATGACCCTTGAGGGAGCACCATTTCTGAAAGACCAACATCTGCCGGTGTTCGACTGCGCCAGCCCGTGCGGCAAGATCGGCAAGCGTTCACTGTCGATCAACAGCCACATCCAGATGATGGCGGCAGCCCAGCCCTTCATCTCCGGCGCCATTTCCAAGACCATCAACATGCCGAACGACGCGACGGTGGAAGACGCCAAGGGCGCCTACATGCTGTCGTGGAAGCTGGCGCTGAAGGCCAACGCGCTCTATCGCGACGGCTCGAAACTCTCGCAGCCGCTCAATGCCTCGCTGCTTGCCGACGTCGAAGACGACGAGGACGATGCCGTCGAGCAGTTGATCGCAGCACCTGCTTCACAGCGCGCCGTGCAGGTGACCGAAAAGATCGTCGAACGCGTCGTCGAACGCCTCTATCGCGACCGCGAAAAGCTGCCGAACCGCCGCAAGGGCTATACCCAGAAAGCGGTCGTCGGCGGCCACAAGGTCTATCTGCGCACCGGCGAATTCGACGACGGTCGCCTCGGCGAGATCTTCATCGACATGCACAAGGAAGGTGCGGCCTTCCGGGCGATGATGAACAACTTCGCCATCGCCATCTCGCTCGGCCTGCAATATGGCGTGCCGCTCGAGGAATATGTCGAAGCCTTCACCTTTACCAAATTCGAGCCGGCCGGCATGGTGCAGGGCAACGACGCGATCAAGAACGCCACGTCGATCCTCGACTACGTGTTCCGCGAGCTTGCCGTGTCCTATCTTGCCCGCCATGACCTCGCCCATGTCGACCAGTCGGATTTCGACAAGACCGCACTCGGCCGCGGCATCAACGAAGGCAAGGCGACGCCGTTCTCGAAGGGGCTGACCCGCGGCGTCTCGCCGGTCAAGCTGGTATCGGGCATGGGTGCCGACCCCAAGGGGTTCGGCGGTTCAAGTCCCTCTCCCGCTCCCACTCGCTCGGCGCCGACGGCGTTCTCAGGCTCCAATGTGCTGGCGCTGAAGCCGGCCAGCGACGAAGCGATCGCCTATAAGCGAGACTACGAAGAGCGGGCGAAGGAACTGGTCGAGGACATCGTCTACGAGGAGGCAACCGACCCGACTGGGTTGTTCACCGACGATGCCGCAAAAGAAGCGGCCGAGGCCAAGGCGCTTGCCGCTACAAGGCGTCAGCAATCCTTGATGCAGGGCTACACCGGCAACGAATGCTCGGAATGCCACAATTTTACGATGGTGCGGAACGGCACCTGCGAGAAGTGCGACACCTGTGGCTCGACGAGCGGGTGCAGCTGAGGACTAACCGCAACCAGCACCTAGACTTCGAAATGGCCCCACATGGGGCCATTTTCTTTTCCGCACACAACCACAAGCCTCCAACACAACGTACTAAAAACGTCTCAAATTTTGCAATTCATACACTACCAAGCACGATTTTGTGTTAATTCAACCATTTAACGTCAATCTGCGGATTTCCTGTCTGTATGCCCCATACCTAGAAGCGACCTTGTTTTCCGACGCTTGCGCCGCCAACTTTTTTGATCTACATTTGTTCCAGAGGTTAACGGCCTCGTGGAGAGATTAAAATGGCAGGTGAACCGGCAGGCGGCTTCAGCGTTTCTATAAAAAGGGACCGGATTGGCGTTGGAGCGAGAGGTCACAGCTGACGTTGCCATGGCGCTCATAGCTATTATCATGGGCGGCAAACCAACGTATGGGATGGGCCAACCGAATCCAGCGGAGGCGCCCTCAGCGCCAGACGACCCCTACGCAAAGTCGAGCCGCCGACTTTCCCTGCGAGAATTCCTAAATGAAACTCGAGCTACGAGAAATACAGAAAAAATTGTTGCCATCGCGGAGTTTCTAAACGTTCAGGAACAGAAGACGACTTTCAATGGCGAAGATATTAAGGCCCGATTCAAGTCTGCGGCCGAACCAACTCCAGCAAATTTTCCGCGTGATTTTGCACTCGTCCTCAAGAATGGTTGGGTTGCTGAAGATCCCGATGCAACTGGTAGCTACTACGTAACAAAGACTGGTCGTAGCGCGCTTGACGGGCACTTTGGAAATGCCTCACGCGGCGGTGGTTCGACATCTGCAAGAGGATACTCTGGTCGGATCGAGTCCTCCTCGGATAAGGCTTCCTTGGAAGCCCATGGTCGGACGCCTGGCAGCCAACGCCGCCGCAACGGAGGTTCCAAGACAACAAACTGGCGCATCGTAGAAGCCTTGCTAGACGAGCCAGGTCGCGCATCGCTCAAGGATTTCTATAGGGACAAGCGTCCCCGAAATCAGAACGAACAAGTCGCCGTTCTGGCCTTCAAACTAAAGGAGCTTACGGCCAGACCCGGATTCGATGGGCATGAGATCCATACAGCATTTCAGATCGTGAATGCCAAAACACCGCGCAACCTTGTGGGAGTATTTGGCAACATGACAGGATCGGGGCTCGGCAAAGTCATGGACAAGAAGTTCATTGCGAACTTCAAAGCCGAAGACATCGTAAAGCACGATCTGCCGCCGAAAGATGACAAGAAATGATCGAGACTGACACGCTAGCGAGCACCCAAGCTTTTTCCGATGCAGACAAATCACAGCAAGCTGAGATGCTGCTATGGGCCATGACCTGTAATGATACCGGGAAGAGTGGCATCGCCATTTCAGATTTGCGCGACCAGTTCGGAGAACTAGGTTTGGCAAAACCCAATCCCACGAGGCTTAAGGATCATTTCCGCAAGTCTCGCAACGTGCGCTCGGTGAATGCGGGTCGATATAGCCCCACAAGGGAGTTCTCACAGCATATGAAGGGTCAGTTTGGCGAAACGCTACCAGACGCCATGGCTGACTTCGAAATGGACAAGATTCCATTGCCACCTTTCGTAGCGCCAGAACGTAGGGCCGACTTAGCCCGGATGCTTCCCGTCTACGCTCAGCTTTTCCTGCTGGAGAATTCAATGCGCGGGCTCATTGAGAAAGTTCTCAGTGAACACCTAGGACCCGATTGGTGGGAACACGCAGCGAACTCTTCGATGAAGAAGAAAAACGCAGATCGCTCTCAGAATGAGCAGACCAAGAGGTGGGCTCCGACGCGATCGGAATTCGGCCCGTTGTACGCCCTCGACTGGACCGACCTAATAACACTAATGCGCAAATTTCAGCCGCAGTTTGAGAAATATATCGGCGAGATTTCTTTTCTACACCGATACGATGATGCCGGAACGTTCCGAAACATCGTGGCCCACAATGGCGCGCTAAGAAACCAAGATGACTTTGATATTATCGGAATTTACTACAGAGCTTGGATTAAACCAACAGCATAGTTGTGCAATATTTTTCGCTCATGCCTAGCCAATCTCGGTCCACTTGATCCAGATTGAGCTTTCGAATGACGGGCGCGACGGCGCCGGCTCGTCTGCGCGCGCCACAGCAGCTATCGTCGCGGAGGCAACCAGGGCGCAAATCCAGACGACCGATCTGATGGCGCTATTCATCGCTGCATCCTGCCAAAGTGAAGACAGCTCAGGCTACTTCGCCTCGGCCACCATCTCCCGGCTGCCCACCCGCCCGCCAGGCGCGCTCATCGCCGTGGAACACGTTGAGGTCGATGCGGCCTCTCAGCCGTGCACAGGCCGGAGCCGAAACGTCTCCAGAACAGCCATTTGCGGCCGGGATAGACCTTTGAGGGGGCGCCGCCACGGCGCGACCGACGTGCTGGCGGCTCAGGTTTCGCGGAAACCCGCCGCGCATGTCGTCAACGAAAACAGCCGCAGCGAAGATTCTGCGGCTGTCGATGTCCCGTCCGGGAAGACGTCGCGCGGCCGAAACGACCCCACCCCGATCCGCTTCGCGGATCGACCCTCCCCTCAAGGGGGAGGGAAACACCCTCAGTTCACGGCGCTGATGTTGCCGAGGCGTAAAAACAGCGTTTCGCCGGAAGAATCATCGACGCCGTCATTGTCGGTGGCGACGAAGATATCGCCGTTCTTGTCGATGGTGAAACCTTCGACCTTGTCGATGACATAGCCGTTGGTGGCTGATTTCAGGTCGCCGTCGATGTCGCGCACCAGCGTCTTTTCGACCAACGGCAGGTCGCCACCAAGCTTGGCAGGTTTGAAGGCGTCGAGCGCCACCGAATAGACGCGCTTCACCTTGGCCAGATCGCCGATCTGGTTGTCGCGTTCGAGGATGTAGAGCTTGCCGTCATGCGTGGTGATCTCCGACAGGCCCATCCAGCCAGCTTCGGTCGCTTCGAGCGGGTAACGCACCGCCGACCATTCCTTGGCCTTGGGCTTGTAGGCCAGAAGCTTGACCTGGCCCTTGGGATCGTCGGCCCATTCGCGTTGCACGGCCATCACCAGCGTCAGGTCGTCGCCCTCGCCGACCGCAGTAATGCCTTCGAGACCGAAGCGGCTCTGGTGGGCGAGCAGTTCCATCGGGAAGCCGATTTCCTGCTTGATCTCGCCCTTGTCGTCGACGCGCAGGATGGCGTGCGGGACGAGCTTTGCCGGATCGCCTTCATTGGCCAGCCAGAAGCCGCCTTCACCGTCGGCGACGATGCCTTCGATGTCGAGCTTCTGTGCAGGGTGGCCATCACGCGTGACGAGGGTCTTGCCGGTGATCAGCGCCGGCGTCTGGGTGGCATCGATCTCGAAGATCGAGGGCGCGTTGGCGTAGAACGAGTCCGAGGCAGCGAACAGCTTGCCGGTAGAGTCGCCGGCCGCGAGCGCCGAAAGCGCGCCCCAGCCGAGCGGCGTGCCGTCTGCCGTAAGGTTTGCCGTGATCATCGGGTAAGTGGCGGGGCCCTCGGAGCGCTCGTAGATCATCACGTGCGAGCGGGCGAGCCCGTCCTCGACCAGGTCGGCCTCGTTGGCGGTGACCAGGAGATTGCGCGACGGGATCGCGACCAGGCCCTCCGGACCGATGCCGGACGGCAGGATCTGGACAAACCGAGGCTCCGCACCGGTGTCCTTGTAGACGCCGACAACGGAGCCACGCTCCGAAGCGACGAACAGCAGCCTGTCCTCGCCGAACGTGCCGGTCTCGAGACCTTCCGGCTCGACGCCCTTCTTGTTGCGGTCGTCGGGATAATGGCCGGCATTGGCGACCTGGTACTCGAAGGACGAACCGGAATCGTAGAGGACCTCGCCCTTCTTGCTGAAGATCGTGAAGCCGCGCGAGCCGCCCTTGTAGTCGCCTTCGTTGGCAACGACGAGGCGGTCATTGTCGAGCCATTTCACGGCGTCGGGCTCGCGCGCGACGTTTTCGATCTTGCTATCGAACGACAAGGCGCCGTTCTTCTTGGTGTCGATCTTGTCCAGCGTGGCGGAGCCTGCGGAAAAGTGCGCGACGATCGCGCCGGTTTCGGCGTTGACGATGGCGATGTGGTTGTTTTCCTGCAGCGTGACTGCTATCTCGCCGGCCTCGTTGAAGGCGACGAATTCCGGCTCCGGATCTTCCCCAGCGACTTCGGCAATGCCCGCCAGGTTGACGGTTTTCATCGTCGCACAATCAGGCTGGCCTTCGGCAAGCGTGAATATCTTGAGGTCGCCGGCCGGCATCTGCGGAATTTCTCCGTCGTTCAGATCCTCGTCGCGCTCGTTCTCGATGGCGATGGCCAAAAACTTGCCGTCCTTGCTGAACGCCAGCGAGTCCGGCTGGCCGCCGAGGTCGCAGGTGCTTTCGATCGCCTTGGAGGCAAGATCGATAACGGTGAGGTTGCCCGAAGGCCTGGCTTTGCTTTCCGACGTGTTGACGCCGGCCAGCACCTTGCCGCCGATGACCACAACCGAGGTCGGCTCGCCGTCGATCTTGACGATGCCGCCGGCCTTGGGCGCCTTGGGATCGGCGATGTCGATGAAGCCGACCGCACCGAGCGGGCTATCGGAATAAACCAGCGTCATGCCGTCTTCGCTCGCCGTGATGATCTCGGACGAAGTCGGCGTGGTCTTCTCGACATCCGCCGGGAGGTTTCCGGCGAGTGCGAAGCTCGCGACCCGGTTGAACATCATGTCGGCATGGGCCGGCAGCGAAACCGAGGCAGCAAGCGCTGCCGTCAGGACGAAAAGCGCGGAATGGCGGGGCACGGGTGGCGTCTCCTGTTCGAATGGAAGCCACCTGATTGGGGGAACGACATTTCAAAGCGATGACGGATCGATGACACTTCCGCGACAGGCGGTCAGGTCCGTCGATATTCACCTCATGCTGGTCTGCAAATGGACACTTTGTTGGCCGCCTACTCCGCCTCGGCCACCATCTGCCGCCCGCCAACCCAGTTCCGCCAGGCTCTCTCGTCGCCGTGGAAGACGTTGAGGTCGATGCGGCCCCTCACCCCATGCGACAGGCCGGAGCCGGAATACTGCCAGAACACCCATTTGCGGCCGGGATAGACCTTTGACGGGTGCTGTGCCACCGCGCGCAGCCAGAATGGATAGTCCAGAAATGCGCCTCTGAGATTGTCGCGGTAGAAATCAGGCGCGGTGTAGATGATGGGCCGCTGGCCGTAGTGGCGCTCGAGCTTGTCCATGAAGACCTGCATCTTCTCCAGCACCTTTTGCCGCGTCGGCCGCCGCTTGCAGCTGGATTCGCCGTTCCACTCGACATCGATCACCGGCGGCAAGGCGCCCTCGACCCTCGGCACGTTGCGGATGAACCAGTCAGCCTGCTCACCAGCGGTGCGGCACCAGTAGAAGAAGTGATAGGCGCCGCGCTTGAGGCCGGCGGCGTCGGCATTGCGCCAGTTCTTCCTGAACATTGGGTCGAGGTGATCGCCGCCGTCGGTCGCCTTGATGTAGGCGAAGTTCGCGCCCTGCGCGCGCAGCTTCGCCCAGTTCACGTTGCCTTGCCAGCGCGAGACGTCGACGCCGTGAACGGCGAGGTGTCTGGGCGATGCCCTGCCGAAATTGATCGGCTTGGCGTCACGGAACCGATAGCGCTGGACCGGCTCGGCAAGGATCGGTGCTGCCCGTGCCAGCCGCTTCGGCGCCACCAGGGCAATCGGCTCGAGGGGTGGCTCGATGCTTTCGGCGGGCTCCGGAGTGGCCATCGCCACAGTCTGCTCCGTCGCCTCCTCCTGCGCGAAGTCGGGTTCGACATCGGCAGCGCCGACCGACGCCACCGGCGCGGGCGGCCGCACAACCGAACTGGTCGTCTCGCTGGACGGCACTTGCAGCGCGTCGACGCCGGACGTGGACGTGCAGCCGGCAAGGCAAAGTGACGCGATCGAGAAGATGACGACGCCTGATAACCGCATCTGGACCTGTACGCAGAACACAACAGACCGAGGGCAAGACAACGCCGCCGGACAAACCAGTCCGGATTACTAACAAGAAATTACCAACAAAGTTTGAATCAAATTGTTAGGGCAGAGGGGCTGGGTAAGGCGCTCGCTCCATCACCGTAGCGGTGAGAGCCTGGAAACGCCGCAGGACCTTAGGCGCGCGAAGGATCGCCGACGCCTGCAGGCCGCTGCTTAGCCGCACAACCATAGCTTGTGGCAGCTCTCGGCTACCATATGAGCGGGCGGGACGGAGCGGTCGGTGCCAAGGCGATCGGAGTTTGGGCGATCGGTGACGGGATTGACCGACGCATCGTCATCCCGGCGGACCTTTTCTTCAAGCAGCGAGCGAAGCTCGGCCGGCTGCACGCGGTCACGCTCCATCACCAGCTTGACCATTGGATCGCTCAAAAGCTCATCCAGGGTGTTAATTCTGTCATTCATCCGTCGCCTCCTTCGACTGCCGACCCGCAGGCAATAGATAGGCGGCAATGATGGCTCGCCAATGACGCTTTGCCGACTATCTCGTGTCCCGGACGAAAAAAATTTGGGCACGCCCTGCGCCTCAGTTGGGCGGGGGGGCGCCTTCATATTGCGGCAGTTCGTCGTCGAGTTGCACCCAGGGCTGCTTCGAGGCGGTCCAGATATGCATCTGCGGTTTGAACATGGAAGGATCGTCGAGCGAGCCGGAGGTGATGCCGATGATGCCGGCGGAGTCGCGCCGGGAAAACATCGTCGTGCCGCAGCCCGGGCAGAAGCCGCGCTTGAGATCGGGCGAGGAATTCACCGTCGCCACCGGCCCGTCAATGGTCACATCGTCGATACGGAACAGCACGCGGGCGTTGAAGGCCGCGCCCAGCGCCTTCTGGCAAAGCCGGCAATGGCAGACGCGCTCGTTGATCGGCGCGGCCTCAGTGCGGTAGCGCACTGCCCCGCACAGGCAGCCACCCTGATATTTCGCCATTGCCTTAGCCCGTCTTTCTGAAGATTGGCAGGAAGGTAGCTGCCGGGATAGGAGCGTCAATTGAAAAGCTTTGATGGCGCCATCTGTTGGCGTGATGCGGCAGGCCGAATGTACGATCAGGCGCGATGCGCAACGAGCGTCGCCGGCCATCTCGCGGGAGGACGGCCGGCAGGCAGTTGTCAGGCGGTCAGTGCGTTTCTCTGACGATCTCGTCCCAGGTCTTGACCTTGGTCTCGCCATTGAGGAAGGGCAGTGCGGCGGCCACCAGTTCCGGCGCGAAAAACACGTCGTAGTGGGTGCGGTTCGGCAGGATGGCCAAGCGGTTCTGCGACAGGTTCTCGCGCATCCAGCCGGCGTCCTTCAGCCCGCCGCCGAGCATCTGATAGAACTTGATCTCATGCTCGGGCCGGTACATGTCGCTGTCGCCAAATATCAGCATGACCGGCATCTTCAGCTTCGCCACGTCGGCGGAGTAGTCGTAGTCCTTGCGCATATGGGTGCCGAGCTGGTCGAGCAGTTTTGGAAAATCCTGCGGGTGCGGCGCGACCGCCACGTAGGATTTGTACATCGGCGTGTCCTTCATCATGTCGGCCATCGCCGCGCCGACCTGCGCCTGCTGAGTACGCATGTCGGCATAGAAGCCGTCCGAGGCATAGCCGGTCGAGACCAGCACCAGCCGGCGCACTGTCTCGGGATGCTGGACGGCCATGCGGAAGGCGACGCCGCCGCCCAGCGAGTAACCCATGACGTCGACTTTGTCGTAGCCGAGCGCCTAGACGATCGCCGCCATGTCGTCGCCCATCGCCTCAAGGCTCAACGGCCGATCGCCGAGCGCGGTGCGGCCGTGACCATGCAGGTCGACGCCGATGACGGTGCGGCTTTCGGCAAGCTTCGGCAGGATCGGCGCGAACATGTCTGTGGTGCCGAGACCACCATGCAGCAGAAGCAGCGGCTCGCCCCGGCCATAGACGGCGTAATAATAATTCAGGCCGTTGATCGGCAGCAGGCCGGATTTCGCCGGCTTCGGCATGGCTTTCGTTTCGCTGGTCATGGACGGCTTTACGTCCTCGGCATTGCTGGCGCCCGGCGCGGCGAACAACGCCGCGGCCGAGGCGAAAATGGCGAAAAACATCGATCTGGACATGTCGGTCTCCTTGCGTCCCGCCGATATCAAAGCCGCCTGGCGACTTCTTCGAGCTGGTCGGCGCACTGGCCCCAGCCCTCGTGAAAGCCCATCTTCTCGTGCTCTTCGCGGTCAGTGACCGACCAATGCGCAACCCGGGCGATGTAGCGGGTCTTGCCCTCGCCCTCATCCTCAAAGGTCAGCACGACCGTCATGAACGGCTTTTCGGACGGCTCCCAGGCCTTTGTGTAGGCGTCGGTGAGAACGATCTTTTTGCCCGGCACGACTTCGAGGAAGACCCCGGGGTTCGGGAATTCGTTGCCGTCGGGACCGGCCATCACAACCAGGCTGGAGCCGCCGGTGCGTACGTCCATTTCGGCGCGCGGCGTCGTCCACGGCTTTGGCGCGAACCATTGCGTCACGAGCGTCGGCTCGGTCCAGCAGCGATAGATGTTCTCGCGCGGCGCATCGATGATGCGGGCAAGAACCAGTTCACGGTCGGAGCTGGGGGCGATGTCGAGCTTGGTCGTCATGATGGTCTCCTCACTTGCTTGCAAAAGGGTTGCTTGAATGCCGGTTTCCGTCTCAAGGACGAGTGGGCAACGCGCAGCCCGACACGGTTTCGCGAAAAACTTCGCCAGGCCGATTCCGGCGGACGCCGAATGAGAGCTTAGTGGCGCTTGGCTTGCACCAGATAGGCGTCGATATCGGTCTCGCCGAGCCACTTCGCCGCTTCCAGCCGGTGCAGGCCTTCAACCAGGATATGGCGCTTGCCGTCGTGGCGCACCTGGATCGGCGTCTTCATGCCGTTTTCCAGAATGTCCTCGGCCAGATGCCGAACGGTCTCGGGATGCAGCGTCTTCCTGCGCGCGGTCGGCACGTAGATGTCGTCCACCCTGACCTTTTGCACTCTCAGCATGTCGGCTCCCGCGGCGGAAAAGGCCGCCTTTTGAGAGATAGTCGGTTTGACAGGCAAGGCCAAGGCCGGCTGTCAGCTATCGCTGGCCCGATCGTTTCCGATTGACGCTTGCCGAGCAGATGGCCGAAATGGCCATCTTCGATCATGCCGGTAGCCATGACTGACTTGCCGACCGAATTCCCCGATTTCGGACTGACGCCCCACCAGCGCCGGCAAGCGGTGCGCGGCCACTACTGGGAATGGCCGGGCATGGACGGCGAACATGGCGAGATCTGGTGCTACAGCGACCGTTTCTCATACCGTCGGGGCGAGACGGTGACGCTGCATGTCAGCTCGACGGCCTCCAGCTTCAGCATGGCGATCGTCCGCGACGGCGGCATCGAGACGAAAATGTTCGAGAAGGCCGGGATCACGGCACGCTGGCAGGATACACCCGACCAATGTTCGGTCCTAGGCTGCGGCTGGGACGCGTCGTTTGAATTCCGCGTCGGCGACGACTGGCCGTCCGGCGCCTACCGCGTCACGCTGACGGCGGATGGCCGCGATGCCAAGCCGGTCCGCTGCCACCATCTTTTCATCGTTACCCCGCAGCCCGGCAAGCAACGCGGTGGTGTGCTGCAGGTCGCGGCCACCGGCACCTGGCTTGCCTACAACACCTGGGGCGGCTCTAATCATTACGAAGGCATCACCGGCCCGAACCGCGACCAGTATGCCCCAATGGTGTCGACGCAGCGGCCATGGTGCCGCGGCTTTGTTGATCTGCCGAAGGAGGCGCCGCGCGTGCCGCTCGAGGTCGCCGTCCCGCCCAAAACCGTGCCGCGCTATCCGCATATGGAATGGGCCTTCGCCACCGGCCATTCCAAGAAATATGCCTCTTCCGGCTGGGCAAGCTATGACAGCCACTTCTTTCGTTTTGCCGAGCGTGCCAGCTATGCGGTCGACCTTGCCAGCCAGCACGAATTGCATTTCTCGCCCGAAATCCTCGACGGCTATGACTGCGTCGCCTTCGTCGGCCATGACGAATACTGGACCTGGGAGATGCGCGACGCTGTCGACGCCTATGTCGAGCGCGGCGGCCATGCGGCGCGCTTCGCCGGCAATTTCATGTGGCAGACCAGACTGGAGGACGAGGGCCGCCGGCAGGTCTGCTACAAATACCGCGCCCGCGCCGAGGATCCGGCCTATCGCGGCGGCGACGTGACCCGCGCCACCAACTCCTGGGAAGCACCGGAAATCGGCCGGCCGGGTGCGACGACCTTCGGGCTCAATGCGACCAGGGGCATCTACGCCGGCTGGGGCGGATGCGCGCCGCGCGGCGTGCGCGGCTTTCCGGTCTACCGGCCTGAGCATTGGGCGTTCGCCGGCACAGGCATCTATTACGGCGACCTGCTCGGCGCCGACAGCCATGTCTATGGCTATGAGGTCGACGGGCTCGACCACGAGATCCGTGGCGGCCTGCCCTACCCGACGCCCGAAAGCGGCGCGCCGGATGGGCTGGAAATCCTTGCGGTCGGCATGGCTGCGCAAGTCGAGGAGAGCGCCGACATCCCGTTCGAACACCAGTTTCTCGGCGACGAGGATGGACGCTTCACCGCCGAAACGCTGTTCGGCGAGGCGAGCGACGCCAATCTCGACAAGGTCAAGCGCGGCAACGGCATGATCGTCAATTTCCGGCGCGGCAAGGGCGAGGTGTTTCACGCCGGAAGCTGCGAATGGGTCGCCGGCCTGCTAAGGCAGGACGCGATGGTCGAGCGCGTCACCAGGAATGTACTCGACCGCTATCTCGGAAAGTCCTGACATGCTGAAGTCCCAGACCCCTGCCCCGGATACCGAGACCCGCCTGCCGTCGCATCTGTTCTATCTGTCCAGCCTGCGCCGGCCGCTGGTCGACCGCGCCGAAGGCATCTACATCTGGACGCAGGACGGCCGCCGCTTCATCGACGGGTCGAGCGGACCGATGGTCGCCAATATCGGTCATTCCAACCGCAACGTGCTCGATGCGATGAAGCGGCAGATGGATCGCGCCACCTTCGCCTACCGGCTGCATTTCGAGAACGAGCCGGCCGAGGACCTGGCACGGGAACTGGCCGGAAAGCTGCCCGAAGGCCTAGACCGCATCTTCTTTGTCTCGGGCGGTTCGGAAGCGACGGAATCCTGCGTCAAGCTGGCGCGGCAATGGGCTGTCGCCACCGGACAGGCCAGCCGCTGGAAGGTGATCACGCGCTTTCCATCCTATCATGGCGGCACGCTCGGGGCGCTCGCCGTCACCGGCGACGATGCGCTGGCCGAAACCTTTGCGCCGATGATGCAGGTCATGCCGACCGTGCCGGCGCCGGCAGCCTGGCGCGACCGCGACAATCTCTCGATGGAACAGCGCGGCGTCCGCTACGCCGACATGCTGGAGGAGAAGATCCTCGCAGAGGGGCCGCAAAGCGTGCTCGCCTTCATCATGGAGCCGGTCGGCGGCGCTGCCACCGCGGCGCTGGTGGCGCCGGACAGCTATTATCCGCGCATCCGCGAAATCTGCGACCGCTACGGCATCCTGCTCATCCATGACGAAGTGATGAGCGGTGCCGGCCGCACCGGTAAATTCCTCGGCGGCGACCATTTTGACTGCAAGCCCGACATCGTCGCGCTGTCGAAGGGGCTGGGCTCGGGCTATGCGCCGCTCGGCGCGCTGGCGGCATCCATGCGGCTGGTGCAGCCGCTGCTCGCCTCCGGCGGCTTCCAGCATGGCCATACCTATGCCGGCAATCCGCTCGCCTGCGCCGCCGGGCTCGCCGTGCTTGGCGAAATGGACCGTCTCGACCTGATCGCCAATGCGGCTGGCATGGGCGATCTTTTGATGGCTGAGTTGAAGGGCTTGGCCAAGCGGTTTCCGTTCGTCGCCGACGTGCGCGGCAAGGGACTGCTGCTAGGCGCCGAGATGGTCGCCGACCCCGATACGCTGCGGCCGATCGCACCGGCGAAGAAGGCCACCCAGCGCCTGCTCGACCTCGCCTATGAGCGCGGCCTGATCATCTATGGGCGAAAGGTCAAGGGCGGGGTCGACGGCGATAATTTCATGGTGGCGCCGCCGATGATCGTCACGGCCGAGCAGATCGGCGAGATCGTCGCCATCATCGGTGACTCGCTGCAGGTGCTGGCCGGCGAACTCGACCTGCCGGTCGAAGGCTGAGCCATGGCGCCGCGAAAAGTCATCATCACCTGCGCCGTCACCGGGTCGGTGCACACGCCGTCGATGTCGCCGCATCTGCCGGTGACGCCGGACCAGATCGCCGCAGAGGCGATCGCGGCTGCCGAAGCCGGCGCCTCGATCCTGCATCTTCACGCCCGTGATCCGAAGGACGGGCGGCCGACCGCCGATCCTGATGTGTTCATGCAGTTCCTGCCGCGCATCAAGCAGGCGACATCAGCGGTGATCAACATCACCACCGGTGGCTCCTCGCTGATGACGCTCGACCAGCGGCTGGCCGCACCACTCAGGGCCGAGCCCGAAATGTGCTCGCTCAACATGGGCTCGATGAATTTCGCGCTGTTCCCGATGCTCGACCGGTCAAGGGAGTGGCAGCACGGGTGGGAGCCGAAACTGCTGGAAGCGACCCGCGACACGATCTTCAAAAACACCTTTGCCGATATGGAGACCGTGCTCGAAAGACTTGGAAAGGGCTGCGGCACACGCTTCGAATTTGAATGCTACGATGTCGGCCACCTCTATTCACTGGCGCATTTTCGCGATCGAGGTCTGGTGTCGGGACCTCTGTTCATCCAGTTCGTGTTCGGCATTCTCGGCGGTATCGGCGCCGATCCCGACAATCTGGTCCATATGAAGCGCATCGCCGACAAACTGTTCGGCGACAGCTACCAGTTTTCGGTGCTGGCCGCCGGGCGCCACCAGATGCCGATGATTGCGATTGCGGCGGCGATGGGCGGCAATGTCCGCGTCGGGCTGGAGGACAGCCTTTACGACGGCCGCCAGCTGGCAAAGTCCAATGCCGACCAGGTGCGCCGCATCCGCAGCGTGCTCGACGGGCTGTCGCTGGACGTCGCCACGCCCACCGAGGCGCGCGAGATGCTGGCGCTCAAGGGCGGTGACCGGGTGGCGTTCTGAGATGGTTATGGCCTGAGATGCTTGCGTTCCGTCCCACCCCCCTCTGTCCTGCCCTCTTTACCACCACTTGGCATCTCCCCCTCAAGGGGGGAGATTGGCAGCTTCGCCGCTGTGCCCGTCTTTGCAACGTTGGTAGTTGGCGAAAGCATTCGTGTCGTCCGATCTCCCCCCTTGAGGGGGAGATGGCCGGCAGGCCAGAGGGGGGTGCCTGGGCGCCCTGCCTGTCGTGACTACGCCATCAACAAACGTCCTCATTCGCCCCGGCCGCATCGACGACGTCGAAACCATCCATGCCGCGATCCTGCGGCTTGGCGCGCATACCGGCGCACACCAGGAAATCACTTCTACGCCCGAAGACCTGCGCACCTGTGGCTTTGGCGAAAAACCTGCCTTCTCGACTCTGATCGCCGAAGTCGACGGCGAGTTTGCCGGCCTGTGCCTGCATTTCCCGATCTTCTCGACCTGGATGGGGCGGCCCGGCGTCTATGTGCAGGATCTCTATGTCGAAGATCGGTTTCGCGGCCGCAGGATCGGCGAACGCCTGCTGCGGCGTGTCGCCCGAGAATGCCGGAAGGACGGCGGCGCCTATCTCAGACTGTCCGTCGACAGCGACAATGAAACCGCCAAGGCCTTTTACGAAAGGCTGGGCATTGCCTGGTCGAGCTACGAGCAGGTGCAGAAGATCGTCGGCGACGCGTTCTTTGCCTTCGCCGATGCACCAGAGGAATGAGGGAAATCATGAAAGCCTTTTATGCCGAAGAGCAGAAGCGCCACGATCCCAAGGCGTTCCTCTCCAGCGGCGCCCAAAAGCCCAATCCGGAAAAGCCGGAGCGCGTCGAACGGCTGCTCGCCGGCGCCGAGGCTGCCGGCTGCACGATCGAACGGCCGAGAGATCACGGGCTTGGTCCGGTTGCCGCTGTGCATACGCCCGAATATCTCGATTTTCTCGAGCACATCTTCGCGCGCTGGCAGCGAATCGAAGGCGCTTCGGCCGAAGTGATCCCCAACATCCATCCGATCGCCCGGGGCGGCTCCTATCCGGCCTCGGCGGTCGGCCAGGCCGGCTACCACATGGCCGACACCGCTTGCCCGATCTCCGGCGAGACGTGGCGGAGCGTGCTGTGGAGCGCCTGGAGCGCGGTCGAGGCCGCTGAGGGCGTGATGTCAGGCGCGCCGGCTGCCTATGCGCTCTGCCGTCCGCCCGGCCACCACGCCTTTGCCGACGTCGCCGGCGGCTTCTGCTTCATCAACAATTCGGCGGTCGCGGCACAGGTGCTGCGCAAGCAAGCTGCGCGGGTGGCGATCCTCGACGTCGACCTGCATCACGGCAACGGCACGCAAGGCATTTTCTATGCCCGGCCGGACGTGCTCACCGTCTCGCTGCATGCCGATCCCCTGCGCTTCTATCCGTTCTTCTGGGGTCATGCCGACGAACGCGGCGAAGGGCCTGGTCTCGGCTACAATCTTAACCTGCCGCTGGCGCGCAAATCCGGCGATGCCGCGTTCCTGGAAGCACTCGACGTGGCGTTCCAGCGCATCCACTCCTTTGCGCCGGAAGCGCTTGTCGTGGCGCTCGGCCTCGACGCCTTCGAAGGCGATCCGTTCGGCGGTCTGTCGGTGACGACGCAGGGCTTCTCGCGCATCGGCGAGGCCATTGTGGGCTGCGGCCTGCCGACGGTCATCGTCCAGGAAGGTGGCTATCTCTGCGACGAATTCGGCGACAATCTTACTGCGTTCCTCACCGGGTTCGGCGGCGGCAAGAAACGCTAATATCAGCCGGATGCCGCTTCAGAGTCGCTCCTGTCGCAGCATGGCGATAACCCGGTGCACGCTCTCCAGCGTCTCATCGATCTCGGCCGCCGTATTGTAGTGGGCGATGCCGATGCGCACGACACCCTGCTCGGCCGGAATGCCAAGCTGGTGCACGATCTCCCAGGCATAGTTGTGGCCGGACCACAGGAAGATGTTTTCCGCATTCATCTGCCGCACGATCGTCTCCGGCACGATGCCGTCGACAGTGAACGAGACCGTCGGCACGCGCTCTCCGAAGCGCGCCGGATCGGTGATGCCGTGGATGGTCAGGCCTGAAATAGCCGACAGCCCGTCGATCAACTTTTGCGTCAGCCTGTTCTCGTAAGCAATTGAAATTTCAAACGCCTTGCCTATCCTGGCACGTCGCAAACCATCCTCACCGGCGGCGGCGCCCAGCTCCGCAAAATAATCGACCGCGGCGCTCAGGCCGGCCATCAACTCGATCTGCGGCGTGCCGAGTTCGAACCGCTCCGGCAGAGCGTTGGACGAACAGCGGCATTTGTACGGTGTCAGCGCGTTGATGACATTCAGCCGGCCCCACACTATGCCCATGTGCGGCCCGAAGAATTTATAGGCCGAGCAGGCCAGGAAATCGCAGCCGAGATCCCTGACGTCGATCAGGCCGTGCGGCGCGAACTGCACGGCGTCGACATAGACCAGCGCGCCGGCCTGCCTGGCGATGCGGGTCAGCGCCTTCACCCGGTTGATCGAGCCGGTCAGATTGCTGGCGTAGTTCAAGGCGACAAGCCGCGTCCTGTCGGTGAGCAGCGCAGCAAGCGCCGCCTCCTCGATCTGCCAGCTCTGCTCATCGAAAGCCAGCCAGCGCACGACAAGGCCAAGATCTTCGGCGAGCTGCAGCCACGGCGAAACGTTGCCCTCGTGGTCCATACGGGTGAGGATGATCTCGTCACCGGGTTTCATCGTGCGGCCGAGGGTGCGCGACATGTGGTAAGTCAGCGTCGTCATGTTGGCGCCGATGATGATTTCCTGCGGGCTTGCAGCACCGAGGAAATCGGCCATCGCCGCATGGGCGTCATCGACGATCTGTTGCGCCGCGATCGTGGTTTCGAAGAAGCCGCCGAGATTGGCGTTTGTTGTCAGCAGGCAACGTGACACCGCGTCTGCGACCGCCTGCGGCACCTGCGTGCCGGCAGGGTTGTCGAGATAGATGCGGCGACGGCCCTTGTCGGTCAGCGACAGTGCCGGAAATTTCTCGCGCACGACCTCAATCGGAAAATTCACTTTTTCCCCCTCCCTACTGAAATCGTTTGGCAGTCACACCTACAGAGCCGGAAAGCAGCTCACGGACACGGGTTGCCGACACGCTGGTGGATTGCATCGACCGCCTTCTGCATATCCTCGGTCCAGACGACATCAGCGGAAGACAGCGCCATTTCGAGCTGCGGAAGGGTCGTCGCGCCGATGATGCTCGAAGTGACGAAGGGCCGGCTCGTGACATAAGCGTTGGCAAACAATGCCGGCTCCATGCCGAAAGAGCGCGCCAGTTCGTTATACTGGAGCTGCGCCTCCGCGGCATTGGGCGTCTCGTAGCGCTGGCCACGGTTGAAAAGCTGAGAACGCGAGCCTTGCGGCCGCGCGCCATGATCGTATTTGCCGGTCAGGTAGCCTTGCGCCAGCGGCGAATAGGCGAGCAGGGAAACCTGTTCGCGCTCGCAGACCTCGGCAAGGTTCACCTCGAAGCCGCGGTTGACGAAATTATAGGCGTTCTGCAGCGACGCCAGGCGCGGGCCGACGCCTTTGTCGGCTTCGCCGATAAACCGCATGACGCCCCAGGAACTCTCGTTCGACAGGCCGAAATGGCGGATTTTTCCGGCCTTCACCAATTCTTCGAAGACGGCGAGCGTTTCGGTGATCGGCGTCTCGCCGCCCGGTGCACCGGCGGAATCTGTCCGCAGCGGCACGGCACCGACGCGGTTCGGATTGGCGCCCCATGGCACGTCCCGTTCCGGCCAATGGATCTGGTAAAGGTCGAGATAATCGGTGTTGAGCCTGGTCAGCGATTTTTCGACGGCATCGAAGATGTCGGCGCGCACCAGCTTCGACGGGCGGTTGCCGCGAAACCATGTGTTGGCGGTGCGGCCAACCACCTTCGAGGCGATGACCACTTGATCGCGGTTGCCCTTCGCTTTCATCCAGCTGCCGATGATCTTCTCGGTCCAGCCTTGCGTCTCCGCCTTGGGCGGGATCGGGTAGGGCTCGGCGGTGTCGATGAAGTTGACGCCGCGCGAAAATGCCAGATCCATTTGGGCGTGGCCATCCGCTTGGGTGTTCTGCTGGCCCCAGGTCATCGATCCCAGGCAAATCTGGGAAACAAGAAGATCGGTCCGACCAAGGCGGCGTTTTTGCATGGTAATTTCTCCGGCGGGAACTCTTTTGCGCGGCTGCGCGGGAAGGAAGCCGCAGCATACAGGAATGCGCGGGCTGTCTCCAACCCGGGCGCCAGTGGCCAGCGACTTTTTCGAGAGGCCGAAGCAGGGGGCGCTCGGCGACGTCAAAAAATCAGGGCGGCATGGCTGCCATGCTAATGCTGCACTGCACAATTGTCACGGTTTGCCTATATTGGGGCTTGGGAGGACCAACCAGGGGCTTGAATCATGGGTTTCCTCACTGAAATGTTCGCCCGTCCGCGTCCGCAGGAACATCTGCGCTACCGCGCGGCTCTGGCGCTGCTTCATTCGATGAGCAATGCCGACCGTGCCGACATCGGCATCAAACCGGCCGATTTTCCGCGCGTCGCCCGCGAAATGTCCTCACGTTAGTCACGGATATCCCGGCTCGACCGGGATATCTCCTCGCTATTCTTCAACGCGATCCCATGAAAATCGCCTTGCTCAGCGGCACGCCATTGTGGCGCAGGATGTCGTAGGCCGTGGTCACGTGGAAATAGAAATTGGGCATGGCGAGATGCAGCAGATATTGCATGCCGGCCATCGAGAATTCGCGCTGGCCAAGCTTCAGCTCGATCATTCTGTCATCGGAGCCGTCCATATCGGCAGCCGCGAATGTCGCCAGAAGGTCGACGGTCTTGGCGATGCGCGCCTGGAGATCGGCAAAGCTCGCCTCGTTGTCTTCGTATTTCGGCACCTCGCGACCGGCAAGCCGCGACGGCGCGCCCTTGGCGTGGTCGGTCGCGATCTGCACCTGCCTGGTCAACGCATACATGTCCGGCGCCAGCCTGGACGTCAAAAACACCTGCGGATCGATCTTGCGGTCGAGCGCATTTTGCTCGGCGATGTTCAGCACGTTGGATAGCGCCTTCAACCTGGCCGAAAACACCGGAATGGACGCTTCGTACATCGATATGGTCACGTGAATCTCCTATCCCGGCGGGAACGCCGACGGCGGCACCTAGCGCCTGCGCAGGCGATTCTTCAAGCGTCACCACGTCGCCGCAATCGCTATGATAGGATTTCCCATCCGGTGGAGATTCCCGATGAGAAGCGCCCTTTTTGCAGCGACCGCTTTTTTCTCCCTTGCCGTGACAGGCCAACCGGTGCTCGCCGCCGAAGCGCCTTATGTCGACGACAGGTCGGACGCCGAAGCGGTCATCCGCTCGTTCTACAGCGCCATCAACCGGCAAGAATTCGCGCGCGCCTGGGACTATTTCGGCGAAACCAAGCCGGTCCAGGATTTCGACGCCTTCGTCAAGGGCTATGACGGCACCGAAAGGGTCGAGGTCAAAACCGGTGGCGTGTCCGAAGACGGTGCGGCCGGCAGCATCTATTACAATGTTCCGGTCGCCATCCGGGCGACAGCCAAGGACGGCAGCGAAAATGTCTTTGCCGGCTGCTACACCCTGCGCCAGGTCAACGCCTCGATCCAGGAACCGCCATTCCGCCCGATCTTCATCGACAAGGGCGCGCTGAAACCGTCCAAGGCCGAATTCGAGGACGCCGTGCCGGCAAGCTGCGGCGACGCACCGCCGCCACCGAAGAAGGATGCCGCGCTGGAGCAAGCCAAGAATGCGTTTGCGGCCACTTATGGCGACCAGTGCGACAAGGAAATGCCTGGCGGCGAGCCCTTGGCAGAGCCGGACGCCTACTCCCTGCGCTACAAGGATGCCGGCGCCGAGGCCGATCAGCCCGAACGCGAGACGCGGCTGTTTCGCTTCTTCTGCTCGATGGCTGCCTACAATGAGAGTGCCGTCTACTATGTCCACGACGATGTGTCAGGCGTCCGGCAGCTGCAGTTCGCCTCGCCGGAACTCGATATCCACTATGAGAACAACGATAGCGAAGGCAAGGTCGAGGCGATCAACGTCACCGGCTTCCAGACCGACGACCAGCTGGTCAATTCCGAGTATGACGACGCCACCAAGACGATCTCGTCGCTCAACAAGTGGCGCGGTGTCGGCGATGCCGCGTCGGCCGGCACGTATCTATTTCGCAACGGCAATTTCTCGCTGGTGCAGTACGATGTCGACGCCTCCTATGACGGCGAGATCAATCCGCAGACAGTGGTGGACTACAACACACCGCCTTAAGGGGCCTTCGACAGCATCCAGTTAAGCGTGCCGCGCCAGTCGGTCATGCGGATCGGCGTGCCGTGCGTGCCGGTCTCGAAGCGGACAAAGCGAGCCGGATAGGTTTTCGATTTGGCCAGGATCGAACGGAAGAAGGCTTCCTGTTTCTCGACTGGAAACACCGGGTCCTTGCTGCCCTGGCCAAAGAAGACCGGAACCTGGCGGCTGAAGGCCGGGCTCGAGAGGAAACTTTCATCCCACAGCGAACCGAGCAGCAGCAGCCCGCCGATGCGGCCGCCAGTATTCTTGCGGGCGGCCAGCTTCCAGCACAGTGCGCCGCCCATCGAGCCGCAGGCAACAAAGATCTTCGCGTCCGGCGACCGTTCGGCATAGTGGCCGATCAGCGCGGCGATCTGGGCAGCACCTGTGTCGCCGAAATCGGAAAAGTCCGGTGACAGATAGAGGCCGCCATTGCCGGCCATCAGGTTCTTGATGCGGTTGAAATTGCCGCCGAAGGTGAAATCGTCGACGCCCTGCTTACGGCTGCCGCCCTGCCCGTGGAGATAGAGCACGATGATGCCGGCGCCTTGCGTGCGACCGACGGCGACGTGGCGGATATTGCCGGCGTCGGTCTTCAGCAGCAGATCCTGCTGCACCTTGCGCACACCGGTGTCGACATACTGCGCCTGCGCGCGGCGCTCCGGCACTTGGTCGCGGGCGTTGATATCGCGCAGCTCGCGATAGTCGACGACTGTATAGGCGCCCTCGGACGAGAGGATGGCCGGATAGGCGAACAGATCGTCTTTGAAGGGCTTTAGCGTGAGGACGTCGGCGTAAGCGGCGCAAGAAAACAAGAAAAATATTGAAGTCAGAAGGGCGCAGGGGGATAGGACGGTACGAACAGCCATCCCACAGGCATCGTTTTTCGGCCTCGGTTTGTCAATCCTGCAGCACGCCGCCGGCGCCTGCCAGCGCCTCGGGGGTGTCGACATCGATGGACGCTGCCTTGCCGATCTCGACATCGATGACATCGAGCCCTTCGGCCTCGACCAAATGGCGCGCGCCGGTATCGCCTTCCAGATGAGCGATCGCCGCAAACAGCGAACGCGGCAGCAACACAGGATTGCCTCGCTTTCCCTCATGCGAGGCCCGCACCACCGATCGGCCCTCGGATTTGCGGAATGCATCGATCAGCCTGTCGAGGTCGGCTGACGCGATGCCAGGCATGTCGCCAAGCACGATCATGGCGCCGGCAGCATCGGCTCTGACCCGCGCGATGCCGGCCTTCAGCGATGAAGACAGGCCCTCGGCGAAATCCGGATTATCGGCGAAAGTCACATCCAGTCCCGACAACGCGGCGCGCACACGCTCACGCTGATGGCCGGTGACGATGACGGTGCCCGAAGCTTTGGAGCCGAGCGCGCGCTCGGCGCTGCGGCGCACCAGCGGCTGGCCGTCGAACAGCGCCAGCAGCTTGTTCGGGCCGCCCATGCGGCTGGAGCGGCCGGCGGCCAGCAGCACGATATCGACCTTCAACTCGGCACTCTCAGACCTTGGCGCCGGCAGCGGCTCGCGCGGCTGTGGCCGGGTCGGGATTTCCATCAACAGACCGCCGACACCCATGCCGGCAATATCCTTGGCCGTCACGTCGAGACCGGCGATCAACCTGTCGAGAACCCAGTCGAAGCCGTTCTCCTTGGGGCTGCGGGCGCAGCCCGGCGCGCCGATGACGCGCTTGCCGGCAAGCGCGCCGAGCACCAGGAGATTTCCGGGATCGACCGGCATGCCGGCGCGGATGACGGTGCCGCCGGCCTTCTCGATCGCTGCCGGGACGACGTCGCCAAAATCGCTCATCGCCGAGGCGCCGAAGATCACCACAATATCGTTGTCACGCGCCAGCGAGCCCGCAGCCTCCGCAACGGCGCCAATTTCGTGCGGCGTGCGGCGCTCGGCCGTCAGCCGGCCACCTGAGCGCGCAAGACGGGCTTCGGTGACCCGCAATGTCTTGTCGAGCACACTCGGCTTGATGCCGGGCAGAACCGTCTGAATGACGCCGACACGCACCGGCTGATAGGCATTGACGGCAAAGATCTCGCCGCTGGCGCAGATCCTTGCCACCGCATCGACCAGGGCAGAAGCAACGGCGAAGGGAATGATCTTCACGGTTGCGACCATCTGGCCATTTTCGACCGGTGCGTGCTGCGCCAGCGTGGCGATGGTGATGGTCGGATCGACGGCGTTGATGGCGTTGATCATCGCGGCATCGACCGTGAAGATACCGGCCGCCCGGGCGTGCAGATTAACCCGGCCGGTCGCGGCGGGCTTCGCCTCGACATTGCGATGGATCATGCTTTCGGCGATCTTTTCGGCGGCAGCGTCCTCGCTCAAATCATCGGGAGCAAGAACGGCCGCGACGACCTGCGAAATCCCTGCTGACTTGAGCAAAGTCACATCCTCGGCGCTCAGCCTGCGTGCCTTGCGCAAGCGCCGTTCTCCGGCCGTGGTGGCATGCGCCAGCACTGCGCCTTCGGCCGTATCTACGGGGATTGGCCCAAACTTCACGCCACCGCTTCCTTGGATTCGTGGCCGCGCGAACGAAACGCCTGGATCGCTTGCGCCAACACCGCCACAGCTATTTCGGCCGGGCTCGCCGCACCGATGTCGAGACCGATCGGCGCGTGGATGCGGGCGATCTGGTCGGCGGTCGCGCCCAATGCCAGCAGGCGCTCAACCCGCTTCGCATGGGTCTTGCGGCTGCCGAGCGCACCGACATAGAAGCAGTTGGCGTCGAGCGCCGCCTTCAGCGCGAAATCGTCGATCTTCGGATCATGGGTGACGGCGGCCAGCGCCGTATAGCTGTCGAGCGGCTGGCGCTTCAGGATATCCTCCGGCCATTCGGCATGCAGCGCGACGTCGGGAAAGCGGTCTGCGGTGGCAAAGGCCGTGCGCGGATCGACGATCTCCACGGGGTAGCCGGCGATCCTGGCCATCGGCGCCAGTGCCTGGCTGATATGGACTGCGCCGATCACCACCAGGCGCGGCTGCGGCAGGTAGGCGTTGAGGAAGAAGGTTTGCCCTTCCGCCTCGACCGACCCGGAATTGCCTGATCGAAACGCCTTGGCGATCGCAGCGCCCAATTCGCCGGCGACCTGATCGCCCTCCCTCACGATGCGATCGCGGCCATCGCCGAGATCGGTGACCAGGATCACCGCGCGGCGGGCGCGGCGTTCGGCGTTCAGCGTTTTCAGCGCGTAGGGATCCATCGAAATATCTCTTGTTTAAGCATGATTCTTGTCGGCAAACCGGTTCCCACTTTGCGGGATCATGCTTCTAACCCAACCGCTCGACATAGACCTTGATGCGGCCACCGCAGGACAGGCCGACCTGCCAGGCGGTCTCGTCGGCGACGCCGAACTCCAGCATCTTGGCCTTGCCGCTGTCGATGACGTCGACCGCCTCGGTGACCACCGCGCCTTCGACGCAGCCACCAGAGACGGAGCCGTGGAAATTGCCGTCCGCGTCGATGACAAGGTGGCTGCCGACCGGGCGCGGCGCCGAGCCCCAGGTCTCGACCACGGTGGCAATGGCGACATCCTTGCCGTCTTTCATCCAGCCTTCCGCGATGATCAGCGGATCGCGGGCCTCATCGAGATAAATGCTGTTTTCCATCACCGTTTCTCCCGGAGAAAACATATGACTATGCGGCGTCTCTCGCGCCACCCTCAATCCATCTGCGTGGGTCGACGGAGCGCGCCGAAGTCTTGTCCAGCGACGCGCACAGGTCGGCGAGCGCATCGAGATTGTGCACCGAGCGGAATTCGTCGACATGCGGCAGCATCGCCTTGACGCCGCGGGCGCGCGCCTCGAAGCCGTCGAAGCGCAGCAGCGGGTTCAGCCAGATCAGCCGCCGGCAGGATTTGCGCAGGCGCTCCATTTCCTCCGACAGGCCGGCAACGTCGTCGCGCTCCAGCCCGTCGGTGATCAGGAGAACCACCGCACCCTGCCCCAGCACACGCCGCGACCACAACCGGTTGAATTCGGCCAGCGTATCGCCGATGCGGGTGCCGCCCGACCAGTCCATCACCGCCGCCGAACAATCGGCGAGTGCCGCGTCAGGATCGCGATGGCGCATCTGCCGCGTCAGATTTGTCAGCCTGGTGCCGAAGACGAAGGCGTGCACGCGCCGGCGCTTTTCCGTCAGCGCATGCAGGAAATGCAGGAAAATGCGCGTGTACTGGCTCATCGAACCGGAAATATCGGCAAGCACGACCAGCGGCGGGTGAACCTCGCGCGGCGACCGGAATTTCGGCAGGATCAGTTCGCCGCCTGTCCGCGCGGCCGAACGCATCATGGCGCGCGGATCGATACGTCGGCCATGCGCGTTGGATTTGAAACGCCGTGTCCTGACCATGTCGAAGGGCAGCCGCAACTCGGCGATCGCCTTCTTGGCGTCAGTCATCTCGGCGGCGTTCATCTGGGCAAAATCCTTGCCCCTCAGCACCTCGTTGCCGGAAAACGTGAAGCGAGCGTCGACCTCGATCTCGGGGATTTCCTGCACCGGCTGGTTCTTCTGGTGGCCCTCGAACATTGCCTGGCTGACGCGGTTTTCCGCAGCCCGCGGCTTTTGCTTCTCTCTGATATCAGGCGCCACCGGCGAAAACATCGCCAGCATCTTTTCGATCAGCTCGTGCGATTTCCAGAACAGCCGGAAAGTCTCGTCGAAGGTAGGGTGATCTTCGTGCCGCGACACCAGTACGGCGTGCAGCGTCCAGTAGAAATCGTCGCGAGAGCCGATACCGGCGGCAAGCACCGCCTCGATCGCATCCTTTACCGAGGCCGGGCCGACCCGCATGCCGGCCTTGCGTAGGGTGCGGGCGAAATAGACGATGTTATCGGCGATCCTCCCATCGGGCGTGGCCTCTTTCGGTTCGGGATGCGGCGTTGCCATCGCCTACTCCGCCGCCGAAAGCTCGGCCTTCACCTCGTTGAGGATGCGCCGGCCTTCGCCCTGTTCTATACGGGCAATGTCGTCTTGGTATTTCAGCAGCACGCCGATCGTGTCGGAAACGGTTTCCGGATCGAGCGCCACCTTGTCGAGTTCGGTCAGCGCGCTGGCCCAGTCGATGGTCTCGGCAACCCCCGGCACCTTGAACAGCTCGATCTGGCGCAGCTTCTGTATGAACGAAACCACCTCTGCCGACAGCCGGCTGTTGGCCTGCGGTACTTTTCTGCGCACGATCTCCAGCTCGCGCTCGGCATTCGGGTAGTCTACCCAGTGATAGAGGCAGCGGCGCTTCAGCGCGTCATGGATCTCGCGGGTGCGGTTGGTGGTGATGATGACGATCGGCGGCTCCTCCGCCTTGATCGTGCCGAGCTCGGGCACCGTGACCTGGAAGTCGGAGAGAATTTCGAGCAGGAATGCCTCGAAGGCCTCGTCGGTGCGGTCGAGCTCGTCGATCAGAAAGACCGGGGCGGCGCCCGCCTTGCCGGTCAGTGCGTCGAGCACCGGGCGGCGGATCAGGTATTTTTCGGAAAAGACGTTGCGCTCCATGTCGGAGCGGTCGACCTTGCCGGCCGCCTCTTCCATGCGGATCTCGATCATCTGCGCGGCGTAGTTCCACTCGTAGACGGCGGACGAGACGTCGAGGCCTTCATAGCATTGCAGGCGGATCAGCCGGCGGCCGAGCGCTTGCGCCAGCACCTTGGCGATCTCGGTCTTGCCGACGCCGGCCTCGCCCTCAAGGAACAGCGGCCGCTTCATGCGCAGCGATAGAAACAGCACGGTCGCCAGCGACCGGTCTGCCACATAGTCCGCACCGGTCAGCAGATCGAGCGTCTCATCGATCGTCCGCGGTGCGGGACGCGGTTTCAACTCGGTCATTCTTTCTCCGTGGGTGCAGCCATCCAGGGCCTCTACAGAGCGTGATAGCCGCGGTCGTGATAGATCAGCGGCCGCAAATTATCGCCGGTGCGCAGGCCTGTCACCTTGCCAAAAAGCACACGGTGGGTGGCCAGATCCTTGGTGTCGATCAGTTCGCAGTCGAACACGGCGAGCGCGCCCTTCAGCGTCGGCGCGCCGGTCGAGATCATATCCCACTCGCCGAGCGCGAAGCGTTCCTCGACGGGCAGGCCGGTGAGGCCGGAAAAGCCGACCGACAGCGCCTCCTGGTCCGAAGCCAGCGCGTTCAAGGCGAACCTGCCATTCTTCACGAACGGCTCGTTCTTGGGATTTTCGCGATTGAGGCAGACCAGGATGGTCGGCGGCGTGTCCGACACCGAACAGGCTGCAATGACAGTCGCACCCCGCCTGCCGGCGGAACCATCGGTGGTGACCACATGGACGTGGCCGGCAAAATGGGCCATCGCGTCGCGATAGGCCTGCGGCCCTATGTCGTTCTTCTTCAGCACCGGCGATTTCCATTGGTTTGAAGCGAGATGAACCCAACCGTTATATATGGCGGGATATTGCATGCCACAAGCGAAGTGGTTGACATGCATCCTGAATTTCGCGTGTTGCGTGAAAGCTGACCAGCCTTTAGGTCTTGGCAGGAAGTGGCGCCGGCAAACACGCGACCGGCGCGGAGGAAATCTTCGCTCGCATGCGACCCCGGACAATAGGCACGACAACGACAATAGCGGTGCTGGCTTGGCTGTCTCTCGCCGGTGATGCGAACGCTGAGATGCTGCTGGTCGGCGTCGCAGCACCACTGTCCGGGCCGTCGGCGACCCTCGGCAAGCAGATCGAGGCGGGCGCCGGCCTGGCGGCAGCGGCGAACGGTGCTCAACTCAAGGTTGTCGACGACGCCTGCACGGCCGATGGCGGGGCTGCCGCGGCGAGGAAATTCGTTGCGTCGAAAGTCGGCGTGGTCGTCGGCTTCCTCTGCACCGAGGCGATCGAGGCGGCACTGCCGATCCTGAAGGACGCCGACATACCGGTCATCACCGTCGGCGTGCGCACCGAAAGCCTGACCGACCGGCGCGCCAAGACCGGCTGGCCGATCTTTCGGCTCGGGCCGCGCGGCGATGACGAGCGCAACGCCGTCGCCTTCAATCTCACCCGCCAATGGCAGAACGAGCTGTTCGCCATCATCGACGACGGCACGATTTACGGCCGCGAAATCGCCGAGACGCTTCGGGCGGCAGCCGAGCAGGCGGCGCTGAAACCGGTGTTCGTCGACACATTCAGGCCGCAGCTCGACAACCAGATCGGACTGATCGGGCGGCTGAGGAAGGCCGGTGCAACGCATGTCTTCGCCGGCGGCGACGGCGAAGACATCGCCATCATGGGCCGCGACGCCGGCCAACTCGATGCCGGCATCATTTTTGCCGGCGGCGAAGCGCTGCGCACACCGCCCGGCGACGTGCCTTATGCCACGGGCACGCTGATGATTGCGCCGCCCGAATGGGCCGATGTCGCCGACTCCAGGGTGCTCGAAAGCTTTGCCGCACAAAACATCGTGCCGGACGGCTACACGCTGCCGGCCTTTGCGGCGGTCGAGATCGCCGAAGCGGCGACGGCGCTGGCGGAAACCTCCGGCAAGCCATTGGCCGATGCGCTTACCGCGCATGACTTCAGCTCCGCGATCGGGCCCATCCGCTTTGACGGCAAGGGCGACTTGACCGAGAACCTCTATCGGGTCTTCCGTTTCAACGGCGCACATTTCGTGCCGGCGGAGGCCAAATGATGTTTCGGACAGGGCCGCGCAATCTCATCACCGATGTCGCCGGCCTGCGCGTCGGCAACGCTTCCGATGTTAGGCTGAAGTCCGGGGTGACCACCATCGTCTGCGACGAACCGGCGGTGGCCGGTGTCCAGATCCTGGGCGGTGCGCCAGGCACCCGCGAGACCGACCTGCTCGATCCGCACAATTCGATCGAGGCGATCCATGCCGTGGTGCTTTCGGGTGGCTCGGCTTACGGCCTCGATGCCGCATCCGGCGTACAGGCGGCACTGCGCGAAAACGGCATCGGCGTAGAGGTCGGCGGCTTTCGCGTGCCGATCGTGCCGGCGGCGATCCTGTTCGACCTGCGCAACGGCGGCGACAAGGACTGGGGCCGCTATCCGCCCTACCGCGATCTCGGCTATGAGGCGGCACAGGCAGTCGGCATCGATTTTGCGCTCGGCACGGTCGGCGCGGGCACCGGTGCCCTGAGTTCCGGCCTCAAGGGCGGCCTCGGATCGGCCTCGACGGTGCTCGACAGCGGCGTCACCATCGGCGCACTCGCCGCTGTCAATCCGACCGGCTCGGTGACGATCGCCCGTAGCAGGCACTTCTGGGCAGCGCCCTTCGAGATCGGCGACGAGTTCGGCGGGCTCGGTTATCCCACGCCGATGCCGAAGGACGCGAAAAGGATCCTGCTGAAATTTCGCGACAAGCACGTCGGAGGCAACACGACCATCGCCGTCATCGCCACGGACGCCCTTCTCACCAAGGCCGCCGCAAAACGCCTGGCGATATCAGCGCATGACGGCTTCGTGCGCGCCATTTGGCCGACACATACGCCGGCCGACGGAGATCTGGTTTTCGCGCTGGCGACCGGCAAGAGCGGCATCGAGCTCGCGCCCAACGACGCCATCGAGCTTTACGCCGCGGCCGGCGCCACCATGGCGCGCGCCATCAGCCGCGGCGTCTTTGCCGCGACGCCCGCCGATGGCGACCTGTTTCCGGTCTGGTCGTCGCGCTGAATGCGGGCTGCCGCGGCCCGTCATCAGGTGGGGTCGGATTTTTCTTCCTCGAACGTGACCGCGACATCCGAATTTGCCGACAGCCGGACTTTCTGGCCCTCGACTTCGGCTACGAGGCTGAGCGGAATGAAGTGGTGATGCCCCCTGTGGGCGCCCTCGCCGCTGTCGCGCTTGGTCAGCTTGATTCGTTGTCCCTCAACTTTGTCGACAGTGCCGACATGGACGCCGTCGGCGCCGATCACTTCCATATGTTCGCGAATGCTGGCTGCATCGGTCATTGTGGGTTCTCCATTAGAGCGCCGCGCGTCCTTGGCCGCGCAAAGGACGCTCTAACACTTTAAATCAACGCATCGTACTTTCCGAAAATCGATTCCGATTTTCGGGTCGATGCGGTGAAGCTGCCAACATAAACAAATGACGGCACGATTGGATGCATCGGGTTGCGTCTCAGAGCGCACGACGTTTTGACGATGTCGTGATAGTGATCGAAACAACGCTGGCTGCTCAAACGGAAATCCGATGCGAATTCTCGTCCTGTTTGCTGTGTCCCTCCTTGCCCAGTTTGCAACTTCGCTCGCTGCGCATGCCGGCGATGTTGCCGAGCTTGAAATCCTCGGCTTCACCGGGGATGGCGGCGCCTTCGTCTTCGAGGAGTATGGCGTCCAGGACGGGTCGGGGTTTCCCTATGCCAATCGCTATTACATCAATACCGCCGACGACAGTTTTCTCAAGGGCACGCCGATCAGGGTGCGGCTTGACGACGAGAACGCAACGCTCGATGCGGCGCGCCTTGCAGCCCGGCAGAAAGGTGAAGCTATCATCAAACAGGCGGAATTGACCGCGAATCGCGGCATCACCGCCGGCTCCAACCCGGTGACCGAGCTTTCGGCCGATCCGTTCCGCATGGTGGTCAACCCGCGGCCGATCTTTTCGCCGGTCGATGATCCGCTCGAGTTCCGGCTCGACGAGATCGGCATGAACGATACCGAAACCTGCCAAAACCTTGGCGAGATCAACGGCTTTCGCCTGATGCGCATCGAGGCGAAAGGCGGCGGCAAGACTGAACTCCTGCACGAAGACAAGTCGATCCCCAAAAGCAGGGGCTGCCCGAACGGCTATCGGATCGGCGCGGTGCAGACATTTTCCATGCAGGGCCTCAGCGCCTATGCCGTGCTGATCGCGGTGCGCCAGTACGGCTTCGAAGGGCCTGACTATCGCTGGATCGCGGTGACCGGCCGGCTGTGACGTCGCTCCCCGCCATACGCAACAGCGTCCTGGATCGCATCCGCAAGGCCTTGCCGTCGCCGTCCGCCGCAGTTTGCGGCGCGCTGCTGTGGGCCGCAGCGATGGGCGCCAGCGCACTTGTCAATCTGCTGCTGGACGACCGGGTGACCCCGGCAAATATCCGCTTCGTCTCGTTGCTCTATGCGGCGGGCGGTGCGCTCGCCTTTCCGGTTGGCCTGTTCCTGGCGCGGCTCGTCTCGCTCGGGCGGCATTGGCAAGTAGCCTTGGCGGCCGCCTTTGTCTGCCTTCTTGCCACCACGATCGGCTTCACCGGTGGGCTCTTTGCGCTGCAATACCGTTCCTACTATGCCCAGTGGCATGAACCTGCACTGACCATTGGCTGGTCCATCCAGTTCGTGCACACCATGGCGACGGCGTTCTATCAATTCATCGTGCTGGGCATCCGGCTTTATTTTCCGCTCGGTTTCATCGCGCTTGCTCTCGCCAGCATCTGGTTTGCGCGGCAGCAGCGTTGAGCATTTTGTCTGCCTCTGTTACGACGCGGGCGAACGCCCTCGCAAGTCAGGACTGACCGATGATCCCTCGCTACTCCCGGCCGGAAATGGTGGCCATCTGGTCGCCCGAAACCCGGTTCCGCATCTGGTTCGAGATCGAGGCCTACGCTTGCGACGCACTGGCCGAGCTCGGCGTGATCCCGAAGGAAGCCGCCAAAACCATCTGGGAAAAAGGCGGGGCCGCCAAGTTCGACGTCGAGGCGATCGACGAGATCGAGCGCGTCACCAAGCACGACGTCATCGCCTTCCTCACCCACCTCAGCGAATTCGTCGGTCCGGACGCCCGCTTCATTCATCAGGGCATGACGTCCTCGGACGTTCTCGACACCTGCTTTGCCGTGCAGCTCACCCGCGCCGGCGACATCCTTCTGGCCGACATCGACGGCCTGCTTGCGGCGCTCAAGCGCCGCGCCTTCGAACACAAGGACACCGTCACCATCGGTCGCAGCCACGGCATCCATGCCGAGCCGACCACCTTCGGCGTCAAGCTGGCGCAGGCCTATGCCGAATTCTCGCGCTGCCGCGAGCGGCTGGTGCACGCGCGCGAGGATATTGCGACATGCGCCATATCAGGTGCAGTCGGCACCTTCGCCAATATCGACCCCTATGTCGAAGAGCATGTGGCGAAGAAACTCGGATTGAAGCCGGAGCCGGTGTCGACGCAGGTGATCCCGCGCGACCGCCATGCGATGTTCTTTGCGACGCTCGCTGTCATCGCCTCGTCGATCGAACGGCTGGCGACGGAAATCCGCCATCTGCAGCGCACCGAGGTGCTGGAGGCCGAAGAGTATTTTTCGCCCGGGCAAAAGGGCTCGTCAGCGATGCCGCACAAGCGTAACCCGGTGCTGACCGAAAACCTCACCGGGCTTGCCCGCATGGTGCGTTCGTTCGCGATGCCGGCGATGGAGAACGTGGCGCTCTGGCACGAGCGCGACATTTCGCATTCGTCGGTCGAGCGCATGATCGGCCCGGATGCGACTGTGACACTCGATTTCGCGCTATCGCGGCTGACCAGTGTCATCGACAGATTGCTCGTCTATCCCGACAACATGCTGAAGAACATGAACAAGTTCCGCGGCCTCGTGCATTCGCAGCGTGTGCTGCTGGCGCTGACGCAGGCCGGCGTCAGCCGTGAGGACGCCTACCGGCTGGTGCAGCGAAACGCCATGAAAGTATGGGAGCAAGGCGCTGATTTCCTTGAGGAACTTTTGGCCGACAAGGAGGTCACCGCAGCCTTGCCCGAGGCCGAAATTCGTGAAAAATTCGACCTGGGTTATCATACCAAGCATGTCGACACGATCTTCAAGCGGGTGTTCGGAGAAGCGTGAGGCCACGCGGTTTTGACCGGTCCTGGCTGGCGGTTCCAAGCTGGAACACGACCTCGTCGCCAACCATCAAACTGCGAGATTTGCCGAAGCGCAATCGGCAGGCTCGCCCTTCTCCCCTTGGGGGGGAGAAGGTGGACCGGCGCGCAACGCCGAGACGGATGAGGGGTGTTCCAGCCTAGCGCAGCCTTCACCTGCTCAGCGCGCACCGTCAGGTTCAAATAATCAAGCCTTGCCGGGAACGGTCCTGATCACCGTTCCCCACGGGTCCTCGCGCGTCGCTGCATCAGTCACATTGTCGGACCGCATTTCGACCCAGGCGAGGCCGGACCGGGAAGGATCGCGACGGCCGGCGCCGGCGCTCTGCCACGAATTGGCGCCTATGTGGTGGTGGTAGCCGCCTGACGACAGGAACACCGCCGCGCCACCATATTTCGCCATGGTATCGAAGCCGAATTCCTGGTGCCACCAGGCCTCGGCGTCTTCCGGCCGTCCGACGCGCAGATGGACATGGCCGATGATGCTGTTGTCCGGCATGCCCTGCCAGGCGGCATTGCCGGCGGGCACGTCGGCGACGACCGACGAAATATTCAGCCGTTCGGTCGCCATCGCTATCTTGTCACCATTCCACTTCCAGTCCTCATGGCGGCGGTCGGAATAGATCTCGATGCCGTTGCCTTCGGGATCGGTCAGGTAGAGCGCCTCGCTGACCAGATGGTCGGAAGCGCCGTCGATGCCGATATTGTTGGCGATGGCGTGGTTGATCCAGCGCCCGAGGTCGGCCCGGCTGGGCAGCAGGAAGGCAGTGTGAAACAGGCCGGCGCTGCGCGGATCGTCAGGCTTCGCCGCTGCAACCGCTTCGATGTCGAGCAAGGGACGATTGGCGGCGCCCAGCGTGATCGTGCCACCGGTGCGGCTCAGTTCCTGCAGCCCGATGACATCGCGATAGTAAGCGGCCAAGCTTTCGGCATCTCGCGCCCGCAGCCCGACGCGGGCAACGCTGACCGGGGTCGTGGCGGCAAAAGGCAATTCGCTCATCAAAGTCTCCGTTTGGCCGGCCTTCGACGAGATCCCCAAAACCAGGAGCCCGCGCCACCTACCATCGTACGTCGTGTCAGTTCCAAGTCCTGGGTCTCATGTACACGGCTGTTTCTTTTCCCGATGACAGATCGTCGTTCTTGATCGTTCACACAAGACGTCAAGAAGCGAACATGGTGTTCACAATTATGAGCAATCGCAAAATGATCAGACCCAGTTGCGCATGATCTTGTTCAAAAACCGCTTCACACTTTTTGGGATCATGCGCGGTTGCACGAAACCGTGTCCCTCGCTACATGCGCGCCATGAAAGTCAGGGATGCAGACATTCTCATCGTGCCGGGCTACACCAATTCCGGTCCCGACCATTGGCAGAGCCGCTGGCAATCGAAATTGTCGACGGCGCGGCGCGTCGAGCAGGCGGAATGGTCGAAGCCAGTGCGCGAAGACTGGACGGCGAGCGTGGCGAAGGCGGTCAACGAGGCCGAGCGACCGGTCGTCATCGTCGCGCACTCACTCGGCGTCGCTGCCGTGATCCAGGCAATGCCGCAGTTCCAGCGTCCGGTCGCCGGAGCCTTCTTCGTGGCGCCGCCCGACGTCGCCAACCCAGAGATAAAACCCAGGCACCTGATGACCTTCGGACCTTATCCGCGCGAGCCGCTGGCATTTCCCTCGGTGGTGATCGCCAGCCGCAACGACCCGTTCTGCACCTTCGAGGTGGCCGAGGACATTGCCGGCGCCTGGGGCTCGCTGTTCATCGACGCCGGCGAGTCCGGACATCTCAACGCCGATGCCGGCTTCGGCCCGTGGCCGGAAGGCTCGATGACTTTTGCGAAATTCCTGACCGACCTTTAGTGCATGTCGCCCAAAAGCATGCCCTCGGGCCTGACCCGAGGGTGCGAAGCGGTTTTGGGACGACATGCATAAAACAAAGACTTTAAGCGCGTTACATTCCCTTCAATGCGACGCGCTTTAGGCGCTGATCGAGTCCCTCACGCTCTTCAGCAGGGTTTTTGCCCCCAGCCCGATCAACGCGTGCTCGGAGCCCATCGCCAGCAGCCGATAGCCCATCGACACCACACGGCCGGCGATGGCCGGCTCGATGACGTAGATCGCGGCATGCTTGCCGGCCTTGCGCGTCCGCTCGGCGATCGAGGCGACTGTTTCCATCATGCTTTCGAGCGTCGAGTTGACGGCGGCGCCGTTCGACCAGGCAATCGAAAAATCCGATGGCCCGAGGAAGATGCCGTCGATACCCGGCGTGTCGAGGATGCCGTCGAGTGCATCGAGCGCGGCGCGCGTTTCGACCATGGCGAAGGCCATGGTGCGCGCGTTGCTGTCGCGCAGCCAGTCGGCATAGTCGCCCTTGCCATGACGCGGAAAGGCATAAGTCGGGCCCCAGGAGCGCTCGCCGAGCGGCGGATACTTCATGGCGGCAGCGAACAGCCTGGCATCCGCCACCGAATTCACCATCGGCGCAATCACCGCCTCGGCGCCGAAATCGAGCGCGCGGCTGGCCATGTCGAAGCGGCCAACCGGAATGCGCACCAGCGCCGGTTTGTTGGCGGCCAGCACCGGCCCAAGGCCGCGCAGCACGCTGTCCTCATGATGTCCGCCATGCTGCATGTCGAGCGTGACGGCATCGAACCCCTGTCTGGCAAGAATCTCGACCGTCAGGGCATCAGGCACGCCAGACCATGCGGTGCACAAGGTTTCATCGGCCGCAAGGCGTGACTTGAGGGACATGGGCGCCTTCCTTATTCGACCTCGCATCGGCCCAAAATCGGCAAGCCCGATGCGAGGAGTCAAAGTTGAGCGTACCTCGTACTTTCCGAATGGATGCACGTCGCTCTAATGCAGTTCAGCCGGAAACAGCTGCAAAGGCAAAGAAAAACCGCCCGGAGGGGCGAGGCGGTCGATTGGTCCAGCGTGTCGATTGGCTCAGAGCAAGGGTCAGGTGTTCTTGATCTGCTCGATTGCCTGCGCCATCAGATCGTCCATGGTGCGGCGAATCTGATGATCCGACTGGGCGACTCCAGCTTCGTCGAAATCCTTGCGGATCTTGCGGAAAACGTCGTGGTCGCCGGCTTCCTCGATATCGGCGAGGACGACCTGGCTGGCATAGGCTTCGGCGTCGGCACCGGCCTTGCCGAGCTTTTCGGCGGCCCACAGGCCGAGCGCTTTGTTGCGGCGGGCCGCAGCCTTGAACCGGAGTTCCTCGTCGATTACGAACTTGCGCTCGAAGCCCTCCTCGCGATCTTTCATGCTGCTCATGGCATCCCTCCGGTCAAATCCGATTTGGTTGGCAGTCGAAATATGTGTCTTGCCCAGCACAAACCAAAAGGCCGCGGGCCGGTCAATATGCTACATCACTTGCTGCGCTGCGGCATTTCATTCCGGAAAGCGGTGATTGAAAGGATTTGCCGATTGAGCAAACACTGCGATTGGGATAGACACCGGCATTGAACCCCTACCGTTGCCGCACTAATTTAGGCATACGGACAGGAACTGGTCGCTTGCCGCCTGCCCGGAAATCCAGAGAAAAGATCAGATGAAAAATCGCCGCCGCATTTATGAAGGCAAGGCCAAGATCCTCTATGAGGGCCCTGAGCCGGGAACACTGATCCAGTTCTTCAAGGACGACGCGACCGCTTTCAACAAGAAGAAGCACGAAATCGTCGATGGCAAGGGCGTGCTCAACAACCGCATTTCCGAGCACATCTTCAACCATCTCAACCGGATGGGCATTCCGACCCATTTCATCCGCCGGCTCAACATGCGCGAGCAGCTGATCAAGGAAGTCGAGATCATCCCGCTCGAGGTGGTCGTGCGCAATGTCGCCGCCGGCTCGCTGGCCAAGCGTCTCGGCATCGAGGAAGGCACCGTGCTGCCGCGCTCGATCATCGAATTCTATTATAAGGCCGATGCGCTCGACGACCCAATGGTGTCTGAAGAGCACATCACTGCTTTCGGCTGGGCAAGCCCGCAGGAGATCGACGACGTCATGGCGCTGGCCATCCGCGTCAACGACTTCCTCTCCGGCTTGTTCATGGGAGTCGGCATCCAGCTTGTCGACTTCAAGATCGAATGCGGCCGGCTGTTCGAAGGCGACATGATGCGCATCGTCGTTGCCGATGAGATCTCGCCGGACTCGTGCCGTCTGTGGGACGTGGCGACCCAGGACAAGCTCGACAAGGATCGTTTCCGCCGCGACATGGGCGGTCTGGTCGAAGCCTATCAGGAAGTCGCCCGCCGCCTCGGCATCATGAACGAGAACGAGCCGCCGCGTCCCGCCGGGCCGGTGCTCGTCGCCTCGACCGATGGCCTCAAAGGCAAGCCGCACTGAGATTTCTTGCCGCTCAACGTCGAACAGGAGCATGTCCAGCGTGATCAAGGCCCGCATTACCGTCACTCTCAAGAACGGCGTGCTCGACCCGCAAGGCAAGGCGATCGAACACGCATTGTCCGGGATGGGCTTTGACGGCGTCGGCCAGGTGCGGCAGGGCAAGGTTTTCGACGTCGAGCTTGCCGAGAGCGACAAGGCCAAGGCCGAGGCCGATCTCAAAGCCATGTGCGACAAGCTTCTGGCGAATACGGTGATTGAGAACTATAGTGTGGCCATTACCTGAGGTTGTGCCGGAGGGTATATGACTGAAGCCACGAACGAGTTGATGTACGAGCTCCTGAAGCGTGTGCACCACGAAGTTGCTGAACTTCGACCAGATGTATCCGAAGTGAAGCGGGAGTTGAACGCAATTCGGGGTCACATGGTCGCAACGCAAAGCGACATCCATAACATCTACGGCATTCTTGGCCGTCAAGACGATCGTCTCGAACGTATAGAGCGCCGTCTCGAATTGCGTGGACTTGCCGAAGCCCAGGGGCCTTACGAACCGAAATGAAATCAGCCGTCGTTCTTCTGCCGGGCCTCAACCGTGACCGCGACATGATCGCGGCGCTGACCAAGATTTCGGGAACGCCGCCGGTCACGGTCTGGCAAACCGATACCGAAATCCCCGACGTCGACCTGATCGCCATTCCCGGTGGCTTCTCCTTCGGCGATTATCTGCGCTGCGGCGCCATTGCGGCGCGCATGCCGGTGATGCGGGCGGTCGCCGAAAAGGCGGCCAAGGGCGTGATGGTCATTGGCGTCTGCAACGGCTTCCAGATCCTGGTCGAGGCCGGCCTTTTGCCAGGCGCCTTGATGCGCAACACGTCGCTGAAATTCGTCTGCCGACAGGTCAAGCTGCAGATCGCCAACGCCAACACAATGTTCACCCGCCGCTACCAGCCGGGCCAGATCATCCGCTCGCCGGTGGCGCATCATGACGGCAATTACTTTGCCGACGCCGAGACGCTGCGCAGGCTCGAAGGCGAAGGCCAGGTCGTGTTCCGCTATGCCGAAGGCACCAATCCCAACGGCTCGATCAACGACATTGCCGGCATCATAAACGGCCAGGGCAATGTGCTCGGCCTGATGCCGCATCCCGAGAACCTGATCGAAGCGGCGCATGGCGGCAGCGACGGCCGGGCGCTGTTCGAAAGTGCGCTTGGCATCGCCGCTTAATATCTTCAGCGTTCATCTTTTTTCCGAATTCGAAATAGGCGCCGCATGAGCCCGAGACAGACGATCGCCCGCCTCGCTCTTGTCGCCGCCGCCTGCCTTGTGCTCGCCTCCTGCCAGTCGAAGCCGAAGAACGCGCCGGCGCCTTCGGGCAAGAGTGCGGCGCTGCTTGCCATGGAACAGGTGGCGATCGCCGCCCACAAATGCTGGATCGCCAGCAAGGATCCCGCTTTCAAGCCCTATCAGATGGCCAACGAGCTGAATTCGTTCACCGGCACGCCGCGCTTCCTGCTGGTTCCGGTCAAGCATTATGGCGGAAAGCCGTTGCTGGTCGTGCAGGCACAGGGCAATTCACGCCGGGTTGACGTGTACGGTCCGCTGATGGCCGAACCGCTCGGCGCACGCATCGGCTCGGACATTGCCCGCTGGCAGGCTGGCAATCAGGCCTGCGGTGCGGCTGCATAGGGCTGCGCGCCGCTTCGCGCAGGTCGCCGGTCTAGGCATCGGCCTGGCCGCCCTTGTCCTGCAAATCTGCACCACCGTTCAGGCGTCGATGGCAGCCGGCCGCAGTTTTGTCGGCTCGCTGGTCTTCTATTTCAGCGCGTATTCTCAGGCCCAGAACGGCCTCAGACCCTCACGATGGGCGTCGGCACGCGAGATGCCGATATCCCTAAGCTGATCGTCGGTCATTTCCAGCAAGACCAGCCGACTGCGCCGGCGATCCAGCAAGCGGCCGATCCGGTTTGCAAGTGAGCTGACCCTTCGCACCAAGCGACGGACATAGCCTTGACGGCCTGACGGGCGGGCTCCGGGCAATCCAGCTCTCATGTAACGGATTGTATCGATTGCAGTCATTTTCTTGCTACCAAAATTCGAGATTGTACCTATTTGTTGCTCGGTCACCATATGTATTGACTCTCAAAACGGTGCAATATAGAAAATTGTCACCATGACAAATTGGCTTCCCGACCTTTCCGCCGGCTCCGGGCCGCTCTATCAGCGGCTTGCAGATTCCATCGAAACGGACATCGACCGTGGCGTGATCGCCGCCGGGGCAAAATTGCCGCCGCAGCGCGATCTGGCATACGACATCGGCACGACCGTCGGCACGGTCGGCAGGGCCTACCAATTGTTGCGCGAGCGGGGCCTAGTGAGCGGCGAAGTCGGACGCGGAACCTATGTGCTTGGCCGGCATGACACCAAGACCGATCTGCTGGCGCCCGACCCGCAGGTGGAAGGCACGCGCTATATCGATGCGCCTCGCGGCAAACTGCGCTTCGACAGCACGACTGCGCCTGATACCGGCCAGGGCGCCATTGTCGCCGATGTGCTTTCGCGCACGGCGCAGGAGCATCCGTACGAGATTTCAAGCTATACGCGGGATTTTCCCAACCGCTGGGTCGAGGCCGGCTGCAGCTGGCTGTCGCGAAATTCGTTTCGCCCAAGCCCCGATGGCATCGTTCCGACGCTCGGCACCCATGCCGCGGTTATGGCGGCGATTGCCGCGCTGACCACGCCCGGCGACTATATCGTCTTCGAGCACCTCACCTATTCGCAGATTTCTCGCAGCGCCGGCCTGATCGGCCGCCGCACCGCGCTGGTGACGTCGGACGCGGAAGGGCTCGATCCAGAGGATTTCGAGCGCGTCTGCGCGCAAAAACACCCGAAAATGATGTTCCTGATGCCGACGGCACAGAACCCCACACTGGTGACACTGTCGGCAACGCGCCGCGAGGCCATCGCGCGCGTCGCGCGCGAATACAATGTCATCCTGATCGAGGACGATCTCTATGGCGATCTGACCGACGACCCGACGCCGCTCCTGGCCGAATATGCCCCCGAACGGACCATCGTTGCCGGCGGCCTGTCGAAATCGGTTGCGGCCGGCGTTCGCGGCGGCTGGCTCGCCTGTCCGCCGGCCTATCGCCACCGGATCCGGGTCGCTCACAAGATGCTGACGGGTGGCCTCCCCTTCCTGCTGGCGGAAGTGTGTAGCCGACTGGTTCTGTCCGGCCAGGCCAGCGAGATGCGCAAGCGCAGCATCGTCGAGATCAACGCGCGCGTGGCGATCGTGCGCGAGACACTAGCCGGGTTCGACTTCAACGCACTAGACAATGTGCCCTTCGTCTGGCTCACCCTGCCCGATCCATGGCTTTCCGGCACCTTCAAGAACGCCTGTCTCGAACATGGCGTGCTCATCGACGACGAGGACGAGTTCAAGGCCGGGCGTTCCGAGCAGGTTTTTCACGGCGTGCGGTTTGGCGTTTCACAGCCGGAGCGACGAGAGGACATCGCCGGCGGCATCGGCGTGATCCGGCGGCTGCTGGACGAGGGCCGCGCCGGCTACGACAGTTTCTCCTGAACCGGCTTGAAACCGGCGGGCGGAGTGGCGATCTTTCGCTACTTGCTGCACCCTTTCCATCGTTTTTCGTCGCTTGATGGGTGTATCGGCTGCAAAGCTTGCGATAAGACGGGACTCGATCCCAAGGACATAAATTGCCGCCCATGACCATTTCTAATTCCGTGCCGATCACTCCGGAACTCATTGCCGCGCACGGGCTGAAGCCCGACGAATATCAGCGCATCCTCGACCTGGTCGGGCGCGAGCCGAGCTTTACCGAGCTCGGCATCTTTTCGGCGATGTGGAACGAGCACTGCTCGTATAAATCCTCGAAAAAGTGGCTGCGCACGCTGCCCACCACCGGGCCGCAGGTCATCCAGGGCCCGGGCGAGAATGCCGGCGTGGTCGATATCGGCGACGGCGACTGCGTGGTCTTCAAGATGGAGAGCCATAACCACCCCTCCTTCATCGAGCCCTATCAGGGCGCGGCGACCGGCGTCGGCGGCATCCTGCGCGATGTCTTCACCATGGGCGCGCGGCCGATCGCGGCAATGAACGCACTGCGCTTCGGCGCGCCGGACCACCCCAAGACCAGGCACCTCATCGCCGGCGTCGTTGCCGGCGTCGGCGGCTACGGCAATTCCTTCGGCGTGCCGACGGTCGGCGGCGAGGTCAATTTCGACGCGCGCTACAATGGCAACATCCTGGTCAACGCGTTTGCGGCGGGGCTGGCCAAGACCGATGCGATCTTCCTGTCGGAAGCCAAGGGAGTCGGCCTGCCGGTCGTCTATCTCGGCGCCAAGACCGGCCGCGACGGTGTCGGCGGCGCCACCATGGCCTCGGCCGAATTCGACGACAAGATCGACGAGAAGCGGCCCACCGTCCAGGTCGGCGACCCGTTCACCGAAAAATGCCTGCTCGAAGCCTGCCTCGAACTGATGGCGTCCGGCGCCGTCATCGCCATCCAGGACATGGGTGCTGCCGGCCTCACCTGCTCGGCGGTCGAGATGGGCGCCAAGGGCGACCTCGGCATCGAGCTCGACCTCGACAATGTGCCGGTGCGCGAGGAGCGCATGAGCGCCTATGAGATGATGCTGTCGGAGAGCCAGGAGCGCATGCTGATGGTGCTGCGCCCCGAAAAGGAAAAGCAAGCCGAGGCGATCTTCCACAAATGGGGCCTCGACTTCGCCATCGTCGGCAAGACAACCGACGATCTGCGCTTTCGCGTGCTGCACCAGGGCGACGAAGTCGCCAATCTGCCGATCAAGGACCTTGGCGACCAGGCGCCGGAATATGACCGTCCCTGGACCGAGCCGAAGAAGCCGGCGCCGCTGGCGGCCGGCGATGCACCGCAAGCGGATGTCGCTGAGGCGCTGCTGAAACTGCTTGGCGGGCCCGACCTGTCCTCGCGTCGCTGGGTATGGGAACAATACGACACGCTGATCCAGGGCAATTCGCTGCAGCTTCCGGGTGGCGATGCCGGCGTGGTGCGCGTCGAGGGCCATCCGACCAAGGCGCTCGCCTTCTCCTCCGACGTGACGCCGCGCTATTGCGAGGCCGACCCTTACGAGGGCGGCAAGCAGGCGGTGGCCGAATGCTGGCGCAATCTTACCGCCACCGGCGCCCTGCCGCTCGCGGCCACCGACAACCTCAATTTCGGCAACCCGGAACGACCCGAGATCATGGGCCAGTTGGTCGGCGCCGTGAAAGGCATCGGCGACGCCTGTCGCGCGCTCGGCTTTCCGATCGTCTCCGGCAATGTCTCGCTCTACAACGAAACCAACAGGCAAGGCATCTTGCCGACGCCGACCATCGGCGGCGTCGGACTGATCGCCGACTGGTCCCAGATGGCGCGGATCGGCTTTGCCGCCGAGGGCCAGATGATCCTGCTGGTCGGCGCGCCGGCGATGTGGGGAACGCATCTCGCCCAGTCGGCCTATATGCGCGACATCCATGGCCGCACCGACGGCCCGCCGCCGCCGGTCGATCTCGACCATGAAAAGCGCGTCGGCGACCATGTGCGCGCCCTGATCGCCTCCGGCGTCGTCACATCAGCGCATGACGTTTCCGATGGCGGCATTGCCGTCGCGCTGGCCGAGATGGCGATGGCGTCCGGCATCGGCGCGACCGTCCCCGGCCTGGTCGGGACCGATCCGATCCCGGTCTGGTTCGGCGAGGATCAGGGCCGCTACCTCTTGACACTGTCGATCGATCCGCAAAGCAAGGAATGGGACGCCATTCGCGAACAGCAGAGCAAGCTCGGCATCTTCGCGCCGTGGATCGGCTCGACCGGCGGCAGCGACCTGAAACTCGGCGAGGCGCGGGCGATTCCTGTCGGCGAATTGACCGCTGCCCACGAATCCTGGTTTCCTCGCTTCATGGCAAATGAGGTCGTGGACCCCTGATTTGATCGAGCGGGGTCGTTGCGGTGTGGTTCATCCGCCGTTTCGATCATATCTATGAGATCTGAACAAGGAATCCTCACATGGCAATGGACGCGCACGACATCGAACGGTTGATCAAGGAAGGCATTCCGGATGCCAAGGTGACGATTCGCGACCTGGCCGGCGACGGCGACCATTATGCGGCCGAAGTCGTGGCCGAGAGCTTTCGCGGCAAAAGCCGCGTCCAGCAGCACCAGATGGTTTACGACGCGCTGAAGGGCAATATGGGCGGCGTGCTGCACGCGCTCGCACTGCAGACCAGCGTGCCGGAATAGGCTTTTTTAGGGCTTGCTGGCTTGGGAAGATAGCCGTCCGATGCTCTTGGCCCAGGCCATCCTTTGCGCCATTTGCGTGACGAGGCGGCAAACGTCTTGTTTCAGGCAACCTATGGGTTTATTTGAAAGGGTATGTTTCGAGCCCGGCTCCCGCGGGCATGAAAGGATTTTCTATGAGCGGTATCAACGACTACATCGACAGCGAAGTGAAGGCCAACGACGTCGTTCTCTTCATGAAGGGCACGCCCGGTTTTCCGCAATGCGGATTTTCCGGTCAGGTCGTGCAGATCCTCGACTACATCGGGGCCGACTACAAGGGCGTCGACGTGCTGACCTCGGCCGAGCTGCGGCAAGGTATCAAGGAATACTCCAACTGGCCGACAATCCCTCAGCTCTACGTCAAAGGTGAGTTCGTCGGCGGTTGCGACATCGTCCGCGAGATGTTCCAGGCTGGCGAACTGCAGACGTTCCTCGTCGAAAAGGGCGTCAGCGTCAAAGGCGCCGCCTGACGAACATTTAGGGCACTTCGCCAAGCTGATTATCTCCCCGGTATCGGGGCACAAGACGAATGAATGCGCCGGTGCGCCGGCGCTTTTTCGTTTGAAGATCGGACTTTGCCGTGGATCAGCATGCAGAAGCGCAGCAACAGGCAAGCACCTTGCCTATTCCGCGCTGGGAATTCATCGCGCTGTGCGCGGCGTTGATGGCGCTCAACTCGCTGGCCATCGACATCATGCTGCCGGCGCTGCAGCAGATCGGCGCCTCGCTGGGCGTGGAAAATGAAAACCATCGCCAATATGTGATTGCCGCCTATATTCTCGGCTTTGGCGGCGGACAGCTCTTCTTCGGGCCGATCTCGGACCGCTTCGGACGCCGCGCTCCGCTCGTCGTCGGACTGGTTATCTACGTCGCCGCGGCGAGTGCGGCGGCAATCGCCCCGACATTTGCCACGCTTATTCTATGCCGGGTGGTGCAAGGCATCGGCGCGGCGGCCACACGCGTCATCGCCGTCTCGATCGTGCGCGACACCTTCGACGGTCGGCGCATGGCCGAAGTCATGTCGCTGATCTTCATGGTCTTCATGGCCATTCCGGTGGTGGCGCCAGGCATCGGCCAGGTCATCATGCTGTTTGCCTCCTGGCACTGGATCTTCATCACCATGGCGGCCGGGGCGCTGATCGTGTCGGCGTGGGCGCTGCTGCGGCTGCCCGAAACGCTGCATCCCGAATATCGCCGGCCGCTGACGGCATCATCCGTCCTTGGCGGTTTCCGCATCGTGCTGACCAATCGCATCGCGCTATGCTATGCCTTCGCCAGCACTTTTGCCTTCGGTGCGATGTTCGGCTTCATCAACTCGGCGCAGCAGATCTATGTCGACGTCTTCGGCGTCGGCGAGATGTTCCCGGTGATTTTCGCAGGGATCGCCGGCGTGCTCTCCTTTTCGAGCTATCTGAATTCGCGCCTTGTCGGCCGCATCGGCATGCGCCGCCTGTCGCAAAGCGCGCTGCTCTTGTTTCTGGCCATCAGCCTCGCCTGGCTGGTCGTTTCCATCCAGATGAAGATGCCGCTCTGGCTTTTCATCACCTTCTTTGCCTGCACGATGGTCCCGTTCGGCGCACTCGGCGCGAATTTCAACGCGCTCGCCATGGAGCCGCTCGGCCAGTTGGCCGGGACAGCGTCGTCCATTCTGGGCTTCATGCAGACCTTCCTCGGCGGCGTGCTCGGCACGCTGATCGGCCAAGCCTTCAACGGCACGGTGACGCCCTTGGCCGCCGGATTCTGCAGCGTTTCGCTTGGCGCATTGGTGATGGTGCTGATCGCCGAGCGCGGCAAATTCTTCCAGCCGCAGAACCCGCCGGTTTAAGGCCGAACGCGTTTCAGGATTCATCCCCGCTCGCTGCGGTGAAGCGAGGGAACAGCAAACGCCCTGCGATCGCCCCACCCATCCTGTCCGAAACCGGCAGTGGCAGAGCCTTGTCGAGGGCCTCGAGGACGGAAGCGACGAAAGCCCGGTTGAGGCTGCCATCACCCCCCAGACGGGAGTAGGTGGCGCGAGGCTTGCCGATAAGTGTGCCGTTTCGGCGAATTGAGAACTGCAGCGTCAGGGTCATGCCCGCGGTTCCGGGCGGCGGCTCCCAACAGGCGACGATCGCGGAGAACATCTCGTTTATGGTGTCGACGGGTTCGGGACTGCGACAGCCGCGCTCCTGCGATGTTGCCGCGTTAGGACCGGCAACCAGGGCAAGGGTAAGGGCGACAATTGCGGACCGAGGTTTCATCTCGGGTCTCCGGTTTCGCGCGATAAATGTAATCGAATTTATCGACGAAAGCTTCCATCGAGTATCAGCGCTGCGGATGGATCCTTTCAGACGTCGGCGTCGATAACGGCGAGCGCCGCATCGATGCCTTTGCCGACCGCAAGCTTTTCGCCCAATGCATTCATCGCGCCGCCAAGTGCCGTCAGCGCCGCGATCGCATAGATCGGCTGGGCGGTCGGGCCCATATGGCCGATACGCGTCAGCTTGCCCAATGTTTCGCCGCGGCCAGACGAGAACACCACGCCGTAGCGGGCGCGTGCGGCCTGGCGAAGCGCCTCCTCGTCGATGCCTTCGGGTGTCCTGACAGCGGTCGTGGTCGGCGATGCGATGATGTCGCTGGCCGCCCAGATCGACAGACCCATGGCGGCGACCCCGGCGCGCATGGCCTTGGCGGTGAGCGCGTGGCGCGCCCACACCGCCGCCGGTCCCTCGTTGAGGTAGAGGTCGAGCGCAACGTCGAGCCCGTTCATCTGCGCGACGGACGGCGTGAACGGAAACGGCTTGTCCTTCGACCACGTATGCTCCCAGTCGACGATGCTGAGCATCGATCCGCGTGGCGCTGCCTCGTTGGCCTTCATCTTCGCCCAGGCCCGCTCGCTGACGCCCATCATCGTCAGACCAGGAGGCGCGCCAAGGCATTTGTTCGGGCCGGTGACATAAACATCGGCCTTGCAGTCCTCCGGATGCGTTTTCATGCCGCCGAAGGACGAAACGGCATCGACGATCAGATAGGCGCCATGCGCCGAAACCAGCGCGCCGATGGCGTCGATCGGGTTGATGGTGCCCGACGGGGTGTCGTGATGGCAGACGGAAACGATGCTGATTTCCGGATGCGCTGCCAGCATTGCCGCAACCGCCTGCGGGTCGATCGCCTCGTTATAGGGCACCTCGATTTCGAGCAGATGCGGCGAATAGCGCTTCGCCCAATAGCCAAACGCCTTGCCGTAGACTCCCGAGGCAAGGTTGAGCACGACGTCGTCGGGCGTGATCAGGGAGGCTGCCGCCGCCTCCAGGCCAAGCACCGGCTCGCCATGCAGGATGACCGGCTTGTTCGACAGCCGCATCGCCTTCTGCGCCTTGTCGACCACACGCTCGTAAAAGAGCTGGAACGCCGGGTCGTGATCGTAGAGCACGGTGCGGCCGAGGCCGCGCAGCACGTCGGGATAGGCGTTCACCGGCCCGGCAGTAAGCGTGATGACCGGTTCGGCGTGTTCGAGATAGCGCATGGTCTTGTCTCCGCATCGGCGGCGATCGGCCGTAGAAATGCATGTAAGTCTTGAAGTTCTCCATGTCGTGCGAATGCATCAGCTCGGCGCCACAATCCTCGGCTGGCTTCATCCGGCCGATGCCAAACGGCCTATTCCGCCCACAGTTCCCGGCGCAGTTCGCGCCAGCTTGCTTCGTCCGGTGCGACAAGAAGGCCACCGCCGACATGCGACGGCCGATAGGTGCTGCCGTCGAAACGCGCGGCGTAACCACCGGCCTCGGCATGGATCAGCACACCGGCCAGATGATCCCACGGCATCAGCTTGTTGTAGACGATGAAGTGGGCGTGGCCGCTCGCCAGCAGGCGGTATTCGTGAGCCGCGCAGCGATAGCCGAATTGCGACAAGGATTTCGTCTGGTTGCGCGCCAGCCGTGACCGTTCCGGCTCGGGCATATATTGCCAGGAAACCGCGCCGGTCATTTGCGAGAGCGGCGCAGGCTCGGCGACATGCACCTTCTCCAAAGTGCCATGCGCATGCCGTATGTGGCTGCCAGCACCGCTGGCGCCGATCAGCCAGTCCTTGCCGATGGGATCGTGAATGATGCCGGCGACGGTCTCGCCCTTCACCACGACGCCGAGCATGACGCCGAACAGCGGCACGCCGGAGGCGAAATTGAAAGTGCCGTCGACCGGATCGATGACGAAGGCGAGATCGGCTTCGCCGAGGCCCTGGAGCAGCGCCGGGTCGTCGGAGCAGGCTTCCTCGCCGACGATCATCGCCTGCGGGTAGCGCTCACGCAGCCTGACGGTGATGAGCCGCTCGGCACTCACATCGGCCTCCGTCACCAGATCGGCTGCCGAGGTCTTCTGGCGGATGTCGCCCTCATCCAGCCGGCGAAAGCGCGGCATGATCTCGGCAATGGCAGCGTCGGACAGAAGCGTGGCGAGCCAGTCGATCGCGGTATCGTCAAATGTCATCGGGAACGTCTTGCCTTGCGGTCAGGGTTTCGTTGAGTCCGGCGAAATCGAACAGCTTTCTGTCGAGCAGATGCGAGGGCCGCACATTGGTCATGGCGTGGATCATCGTGTCCTTGCGGCCGGGCATGCGCTTTTCCAGGTCGTCGAGCATCGCCTTCATCGCATTGCGCTGCAAGCCGTCCTGGCTGCCGCACAGATCGCACGGAATGATCGGGAACTTCATGGCGCCGGCGAATTTTTCGAGATCGGCCTCGGCGCAATAGGCGAGCGGCCGCAGCACCATGACGTCGCCGTCGTCGTTGAGCAGTTTTGGCGGCATGGCGGCGAGGCGTCCGCCATGCAACAGGTTCATGAAAAAGGTTTCGAGAATGTCTTCGCGGTGGTGGCCGAGCACCAAAGCCGAGCAGCCCTCCTCGCGCGCGATGCGGTAGAGATGGCCGCGCCTGAGCCGCGAGCACAGCGAACAATAGGTGCTGCCCTGGGGAAGCTTGTCGGTCACCACCGAATAGGTGTCCTGATATTCGATGCGGTGCGCAATGGCGTATGTGTTGAGATAATCGGGCAGAATGTGCTTTGGAAAGTTCGGCTGGCCCTGGTCGAGATTGCAGGCCAGCAGGTCGACCGGCAGCAGCCCGCGCCATTTGAGGTCGAGCAGCAACGCAAGCAGGCCGTAGGAATCCTTGCCGCCGGACAAGGCGACCAGCCAGCGATCGCCGGGCCTGACCATCGAAAAATCGTCGATCGCCTGACGGGCGAGACGCAGCAGCCGCTTGCGCAGCTTGTTGAATTCGACGGAGGACGGCACATCGGCAAACAGCGGATGAAAGCCGCCTGCGGCGTCAGTGATCGGTTCGATTGTTTCTGGCAGCATGTTCATGGCGCGGCGGCCCAAAAATCCTTGTTGCTGCCCGGAGTAGCGCATCGGCCCGAAAATCGAAATCGATTTTCGGAGCCCCAAAGAAAAGGCCGCCTCGAGGGCGGCCTTCGATGATGTCGCAGATGAAAAAAATCAATCAGCGCGAATAGAATTCGACGACCAGGTTCGGTTCCATCTGCACGGCGAAGGGAACATCCGACAGCCCGGGGATGCGCCCGAAGGACGCCGTCATCTTGTTATGGTCGACCTCGATGTAATCAGGCACGTCGCGCTCAGCCAGGCCTACCGATTCCAGGACGATCACCAGCTGCTTCGACTTTTCGCGCACTTCGATGACATCGCCCGGCTTGCAGCGGTACGAGCCGATGTTGACGCGCTTGCCGTTGACATTGATGTGGCCGTGATTGACGAACTGGCGAGCGGCAAAAATGGTCGGCACGAACTTGGCGCGGTAGACGACCGCGTCGAGACGAGACTCGAGCAGGCCGATCAGATTCTCCGAGGTGTCGCCCTTGCGGCGGTTCGCCTCTTCATAGACCTTGCGGAACTGCTTTTCCGACACGTCGCCGTAGTGACCCTTCAGCTTCTGCTTGGCACGCAGCTGCAGGCCGAAATCGGAAAGCTTGCCCTTGCGGCGCTGGCCGTGCTGGCCAGGACCGTATTCGCGCTTGTTGACCGGGGACTTCGGGCGGCCCCAGATGTTTTCGCCGAGACGGCGGTCGATCTTGTATTTCGCGGATTCGCGCTTGCTCATCGCATTCCCTTTCAAAAAGACACACCCGGCACCTCATGGTCCGGGTGAAGGAAACGCGCCCTCCTCTGGCCCCCGTTTTCGAGACCTGACAGGGTTCTCCCACGCAACGCGGCGGAAAACCCACGGGACACGTCATTGCACATAAAGAAACCACCGGACGTTGCGGCCCGACGTTGGGGGCTGATTAGACGGAGATTTGACTGGTGTCAAGGTCGCGGTAGGCGTCGATGATGGCAGCCGATACGCCGCGGTATCCCCGCGCGCTGTGTGCGGGACCGCGGCTATCAATCATGGGACCTGTCCTGCAGGTGGGACAAGCGGCTAGTGTTTCGATTTCTTCTCGGGCAGGCCCTTGCGCTTGGTCTCGGCGAACTCCTCGAGCTGCTTTTCGCTCATCGATTTGTACATTCCCTTCGAAGCGCCCTTGAGCTCGCTCTTCTTGGTCTCGCCACGCTTGGCGGACAATGCCGCGCCGGCGGCTTTCTGCTGGGATTTTGAAGTGGCTGGCATGATCGTTTCTCCCGTCTTGCGATGAGAGAAAAACGCAGCGGTCGTGGTGATGTTCCCAGATATCAGGAAATCGCCAGCCCAAACCCCTGAATCAGGCAGCGAGTCGGGAAATCGGCCCGCTTCGAGGTGAAGACAGCAAGGTCGGCGCCTTCCGGCAACGCCTCGCCGCGGTGGCTGGCCTCGGCGCCCGCGAGCAGCGAGAGCGCCCGTCGCGCGATCGCCTCGGCGGGATCGAGCCAATCGACCGGCCAGGGTGCCGTCTTGCGCATGCGATTGGCCAGAAAGGGATAGTGGGTGCAGGCAAGCACGACGATGTCGGTCCGCAGTTCGTCATGTTCGACGAAGCACGGCGCGATCTCGGCACGCACCGCCTCTTCATCGACAAAGCCATCGCGCATATAGACTTCGGCCAGTCCTGCCAGATTGTCGCTGCCAACCAGGCGGACATGGCATTTCTGCGCCCATTTGCCGATCAGGTCGCGGGTATACTGGCGCTTGACTGTGCCGGGCGTCGCCAGCACCGAAACCAACCCGGAGCGCGTGCGTTCCGCTGCCGGCTTGATCGCCGGCACCGTGCCGACGAAAGGATGACCGGGAAATCTTTCGCGCAACGCATCGATGACCAGAGTCGAGGCGGTGTTGCAGGCGATGACCGAAATGGCCGGCGAAAAACGATCAAGCAGCTTGCCGAACAGCTCCAGCACATGTGCCCTCAGTGCCGCTTCCTCCCAAGCCCCGTAAGGGAAAGCCGCGTCGTCGGCGACATAGACGAAGCGGCGGTCGGGCATCAGCACCCGCGCTTCGCGCAGCACCGTCAGGCCGCCGATGCCGGAATCGAACATCAGGATCGGGCGGGCGCTTGAAGGATCGGTCATTGTCATCGTCTACAGGAGAAGGCGGAGAAGGCTGCGGGTCCGCGGCGGGAAGATGGTCACAAATCCCTATTCATCATTTTAGGCCTGATCCATCATTTTTGGGATGATGGACCACAGCAAATAACATTCGGTTACGGCTAGAGCCTGTCTCTCAGGCCTGGTCCTTGTCTGTCGCCTTGGCGGCGCGGGCCGCTGCCGGAAGCCGCCTGGGATCATCGCCCGGCGATCCGTCGCCGCGCGGCATGGCCGGCGAAAACCTGTCCAGCGATGATATTATGCCGCGCAGCACCTTGAGCTCCGGCTCGGCGAAGCCGGCGCGCGTCAGCACCGCGCGCAGGTTGTCGACCATTTTCGGCTTCTTCGCCGCCGGGCGGAAATAGCCGCGCGCTTCGAGCGCGCCTTCCAGATATGCGAACAGGCCGTGCAACTGTTCCTTGGTCGCCGGCATCATGTCGGGACTGGAAAAGTTGGTTTTGGTCTCGTCTTCCAGGCCCGACTTCATCCACTCATAGGACATCAGCAAGGCGGCCTGGGCGATGTTGAGCGAGGAGAAGGCGGGATCGACCGGGAAGGTGACGATCTCGTCGGCGAGGCCGACCTCGTCATTGTAGAGCCCGAACCGCTCGCGGCCGAACAGGATGCCGGTGCGCTGTCCGGATCGCTGCCGCGCTCTCAGCGCCCTGCCCGCCTCGACCGGTCCGCGCACCGGTTTGAAATTATCGCGCGCGCGCGCCGTGGTGGCGAAGACGAAATTGAGGTCGGCGACCGCCGAGGCCAGATCGTCATATACTACTGCGGCATCGATGACGTGATCGGCGCGGCTCGCGGCAGCGCGCGCCTTTTCGCTCGGCCAGCCGTCGCGCGGATTGACGAGGCGCAGCTCGGACAAACCGAAATTCGCCATGGCGCGCGCGACCATGCCGATATTCTCGCCGAGCTGCGGCTCGACCAGGATGATCGCCGGGCCGGTGGCAGGAAGGATGTCGTTGCTGGCTTGCATTGTCTCAATGAACTGCTGTTTGCGGCATTTCAGCGTCCCCTGCCATATCCGGCCGCGAAAATGAAGCTTTGGCAAGGAGCGGCCGATGCCAGGGGCGAGCCCGCTGGCGCGGATCGCCGTTTGCGCGGCCAAAAATGCTTTGATATACGGGCCGCATCCCCGGCCAAAGCCATGCGGGCAAGGCCGTTCCGATCCCCAACAATGAGGCATTCTTTCCATGGCGAAGATCAAGGTGGCGAACCCGGTCGTCGAACTCGACGGCGACGAGATGACCCGCATCATCTGGCAGTTCATCAAGGACAAGCTGATCCACCCCTATCTCGACCTCAAGCTTGAATATTACGACCTCAGCGTTGAGCACCGCGACGCCACCAACGACCAGGTGACCATCGATTCGGCCAATGCCATCAAGAAGCATGGCGTCGGCGTGAAATGCGCGACGATCACCCCCGACGAGCAGCGTGTCGAGGAATTCGGGCTGAAGAAGATGTGGAAGTCGCCGAACGGCACCATCCGCAACATCCTCGGCGGCACCATCTTTCGCGAGCCGATCATCATGAAGAACGTGCCGCGGCTGGTGCCCGGCTGGACCAAGCCGATCATCGTCGGCCGTCATGCCTTCGGCGACCAGTACCGCGCCACCGACTTCCGCTTCCCCGGTAAGGGCAAGCTGACGATCAAGTTCGTCGGCGAGGACGGCAAGGTGATCGAGCATGACGTGTTCGAGGCGCCGGCCGCCGGCGTCGCCATGGCCATGTACAATCTCGACGACTCGATCCGCGAATTCGCCCGCGCCTCGCTCAATTACGGCCTGCTGCGCAACTACCCGGTCTACCTCTCGACCAAGAACACCATCCTCAAGGCCTATGACGGCCGCTTCAAGGACATTTTCCAGGAAGTCTACGAGGCAGAGTTCGAAGCCGAGTTCAAAGCCAAGAAGCTCTGGTACGAGCACCGGCTGATCGATGACATGGTTGCCTCCAGCCTGAAATGGTCGGGCGGCTATATCTGGGCCTGCAAGAACTATGATGGCGACGTTCAGTCGGACACCGTGGCGCAAGGTTTTGGGTCGCTCGGCCTGATGACCTCGGTGCTGATGACGCCGGACGGCAAGACGGTGGAGGCAGAGGCGGCGCACGGCACCGTTACCCGTCATTATCGGCAGCACCAGAAGGGCGAGGAAACCTCGACCAATTCGATCGCCTCGATTTTCGCCTGGACGCGCGGCCTGGCGCACCGCGCCAAACTCGACGACAATGCCGAGCTGATGCGTTTTGCCGAGACGCTGGAAAAAGTCTGCATCCAGACCGTCGAAGCCGGCTTCATGACCAAGGATCTGTCGCTGCTGATCGGTCCCGACCAGCCATGGCTTTCGACCACCGGCTTCCTCGACAAGATCGACGAGAATCTGCAGAAGGCGATGGCCTGACCAGCGCTGTGAGCAGGCCCGTCGTCTACGGGGCGGACTACAGCGTCTATGTGCGCATCGTCCGCCTCGCACTCGAGGAAAAAGGCATCGGCTACGAACTCGTGCCGGTCGACATCTTTGCGGCGGACGGCATTCCGGGCTGGTATCTCGACCATCAGCCGTTCGGCCGCATCCCGGCCTTCGAGCATGACGGGTTCCGCCTCTTCGAGACCAGCGCGATCGCCCGCTATGTCGACGAAGCCTTCGAAGGCCTCACGTTGCAACCGGCCGAAGCCCGATCTCGCGCACGTATGAACCAGATCATCGGCATGCTCGACGCCTATGCCTATCGGGCCATGGTCTGGGATGTCGCCGTCGAGCGACTGGAGAAAACAACGCCCGACGAGGCTTTGATCGCCAATGGGCTTCTGCAGGCGAGAACGACACTTAAGGCGCTCTCATCGCTGAAAGCCGAGGGGCCGTGGCTGTTGGGAGCGCAACTGACGCTGGCCGACCTGCATGCAGCACCCATTATCGGCTATTTCGTCAAGGTCACTGAGGGGCAAAACCTGCTGGCCGAGTTCGCCGATATCCAGGCCTGGTGGGGTCACATCACCGGACGGGAGAGTTTTGCGAAGACCGAAAAGGCCGGGTGACAAAGTCCGAAAGGCCGAGGGACAGCACCCCCCTCTGTCCTGCCGGACATCTCCCCCTCAAGGGGGGAGATCGGATGTCACGATTGTTTTCGCCAATTTTCGACGTTTGTGAAAAAGGCAGGGCAATGAAGCTGCCAATCTCCCCCCTTGATGGGGAGATGTCCGGCAGGACAGAGGGGGGTGCCTCCAGACCTCCGGCGACCGATCAAGCCGCCTCCAGGGCCGCCTTCACCGCAGCGATCGCGTCTTCGGCCCTCGAGGCGTCCGGGCCGCCGGCCTGGGCCATGTCAGGCCGACCGCCGCCGCCCTGCCCGCCCAATGCCGCGGACGCCACACGCACCAGATCGACAGCGCTGAAGCGGCCGGTCAGGTCGTCGGTGACGCCGACCACGACGCTGGCCTTGTTGTCCTCGCCGGCGCCGACGAAGACGACGACGCCGGAGCCAAGCGACTTCTTGCCGGCATCGGCCAACGGCTTCAAATCCTTTGGCGAAACGCCGGAAACCGCCTTGCCGAGAAACCCAACACCGGCAATGGTCTCGTTCTCGGCAGGCACGCCGGCTGGCGAGCGGTCGCCCAGCGCCAGCTTCTTGCGTGCCTCGGTCAATTCCTTCTCGAGCTTCTTGCGCTCGTCGAGCAGCGCCTCGACGCGCGCCGGCACGTCGGCCGGCGAAATCTTCAGCGCCGCCGCTGCCGCCTTCAGCCGCTTGTCCTGCTCGTCGAGATACTTTCTGGCCGCCTCGCCGGTCAGCGCCTCGATGCGGCGCATGCCGGCGGCGACGGCGCTGTCCGACACGATGCGCACCAGACCGATATCGCCGGTCGCCCTGACATGCGTGCCGCCGCATAGCTCGACCGAATAGGGCCGGTTGGCCCTGGCGCCATGCAAGCCCGTGCCCATCGAAACGACGCGCACTTCATCGCCATACTTTTCGCCGAACAGCGCCATGGCGCCTTCGGCAATGGCATCGTCAACCGACATCAGCCGCGTGGTGACCGGGCTGTTCTGGACGACGATCTCGTTCGCCATCCGCTCGACCTCTTCGAGTTCGTCAGGCGAGATCGGCTTGTTGTGCGAGATGTCGAAGCGCAGACGCTCGGGCGCGACCAGTGAGCCCTTCTGCGCGACATGGGTACCGAGCACCTCGCGCAGCGCTTCGTGGATCAGATGCGTCGCGGAATGGTTCGCGCGCAGCCTGGAGCGGCGCGCATGGTCGACCTGCAGCTCTACGGTCGCGCCCGTGTCGACGGTGCCGTCGGCCACCTTGCCGAGATGCACGAAAAGCCCGTCGGCCTTCTTCTGCGTATCGGAGATCTCGATTGAGAACCCTTCGCCTGAAATGACGCCGGTATCGCCCACCTGGCCGCCGGATTCGCCATAGAACGGCGTCTGGTTGACGACCACGGCAACCGCCTCGCCGTTGGCGGCGCTGTCGACGATCTTGCCGTCCCTGACCAGCGCCTGGATAAGGCCTTCCGCCTGCTCGGTCTCGTAGCCGAGGAACTCGGTGGCGCCATGCATCTCGCGCACCGGGAACCACACTGTTTCGGTCGCGGCCTCGCCGGAACCAGCCCAGCTCTTGCGCGCCTCCGCCTTCTGCTGCTCCATCGCATTGGTGAAGCCGGCAAGATCGACCGAGATGTTGCGCTGACGCAGCGCGTCCTGCGTCAGATCGAGCGGAAAGCCATAGGTGTCGTAGAGCTTGAAGGCGGTCTCGCCATCCAGCATGTCGCCGGCACCCAGCTTTTCCGTCGCTTCCGAAAGCAGGCCCAAGCCGCGCACAAGCGTCTTGCGGAAACGGGTTTCTTCAAGCTTCAGCGTCTCGGTGATCATCTGTTCGCCACGCACCAGTTCCGGATAGGCCTGGCCCATCTCGCGCACCAGCGCCGGTACCAGCCGCCACATCAGCGGATCATGGGCGCCCAGAAGCTGCGCATGGCGCATGGCGCGGCGCATGATGCGACGCAGCACGTAGCCGCGGCCCTCATTGGACGGCAGCACCCCGTCGGCCACCAAAAAGCAGGACGAACGCAAATGGTCGGCGATGACGCGGAACGATCCGACGGTGTCGGCATCCGGACCGCGGCCGAGCGCGGATGACGCAGCCTCGATCAGGTGACGGAACAGGTCGGTCTCGAAGACGCTCTCGACCCCTTGCAGAATGGAGGCCATGCGCTCCAGGCCCATGCCAGTGTCGATCGACGGGCGCGGCAGGTCGATGCGCTCGTCCTTCGTCACCTGTTCGTACTGCATGAACACCAGGTTCCAAAATTCGAGGAAACGGTCGCCATCCTCCTCGGGGCTGCCGGGAGGGCCGCCCCAGATGTGCTCGCCACGGTCGATGAAGATCTCCGAGCACGGACCGCAAGGTCCGGTGTCGCCCATCGCCCAGAAATTGTCCGAGGTCGGAATGCGGATGATGCGATCGTCGGAAAAGCCGGCGATCTTCTTCCAGTAGCCGGCAGCCTCGTCGTCGGTGTGATAAACCGTGACCAGCAGCTTGTCCTTCTTCAGCCCGAACTCCCTGGTGATCAGGTTCCAGGCAAGCTCGATGGCGCGCTCCTTGAAATAGTCGCCGAACGAGAAATTGCCGAGCATCTCGAAGAAGGTCAGGTGGCGCGCGGTGTAGCCGACATTGTCGAGGTCGTTGTGCTTGCCGCCGGCGCGAACACTCTTCTGAGCTGTCGTGGCACGCGAATAGGGTCGCTTTTCCAGGCCGGTGAAAACGTTCTTGAACTGCACCATGCCGGCATTGGTGAACATCAGTGTCGGGTCGTTGCGCGGCACCAGCGGGCTCGACGCGACGACCTCGTGACCCTCCTTGCGGAAATAGTCGAGGAATGTCGACCGGATCTCATTCACGCCACTCATGAATAACACTGCCTTTTAGCTTTAGAGAGAGCCGTCGGCCCGGCCGACGGCAAATGGACATGGCCTTTTAGCCGCCGCGTTGCACCCTGTCCAGAAACACGGTATTGGGCCAATTTGCGGGGCTTGCCGGTCATCTCGTTGCCGGCTTGCCGGTCATCTCGGCGCCACCGCTGAAACGCAAACCGCCGGCGCTAGGCCGGCGGTTCGAACGCAACAATACAGAACTCGATTACACAGGCTGGAGGTGATGTGCGGGAATCATGGCCAAACTCCGGCCATTGCCGAAGCCTACATGGCGCCAGCTTCGTCCTCGAAACCGTCGTCTCCGCCTTCGGAACCACCATTCTCGAGGAACTTCTCCGCAATCAGCCCGGCATTCTGCCGTAGTGCCAATTCGATCTCGCGCGCCGTGTCGGGATTGTCGCGCAGGAACAGTTTTGCATTCTCGCGGCCCTGGCCGAGACGCTGCGAATTGTAGGAGAACCAGGCGCCCGACTTTTCGACCACGCCGGCCTTGACGCCGAGGTCGACCAGCTCGCCGGTCTTGGACACGCCCTCGCCATACATGATATCGAACTCGACCACCTTGAAGGGCGGCGCCAGCTTGTTCTTGACCACCTTGACGCGGGTCTGGTTGCCGACGACCTCGTCGCGGTCCTTGACCGAGCCGATGCGGCGAATGTCGAGGCGTACCGAAGCATAGAATTTCAGCGCGTTGCCGCCGGTCGTGGTCTCGGGCGAACCGAACATGACGCCGATCTTCATGCGGATCTGGTTGATGAAGATGACCATGGTGTTGGAGCGCGAGATCGAGGCGGTCAGCTTGCGCAGCGCCTGGCTCATCAGGCGGGCCTGCAGGCCGGGCAGCGAATCGCCCATCTCGCCTTCGATTTCGGCGCGCGGCGTCAGCGCCGCGACCGAATCGACCACCAGAACGTCGATGGCGCCGGAACGCACCAGCGTGTCGCAGATCTCCAGCGCCTGCTCGCCGGTATCGGGCTGCGAGATTAAGAGGTTTTCGAGATCGACGCCGAGCTTGCGGGCATAGACCGGGTCGAGCGCGTGCTCGGCATCGACGAAGGCGCAGATGCCGCCCTTCTTCTGGGCCTCCGCCACAGTGTGCAGCGCCAGCGTCGTCTTGCCCGAGCTTTCCGGCCCGTAGATCTCGATGATACGGCCGCGCGGCAGGCCGCCGACGCCGAGCGCGATGTCGAGGCCAAGCGAACCGGTCGGCACCGTTTCGATCTCGACGACCTGCTCGTTTGCGCCGAGCCGCATGATCGAGCCCTTGCCGAAGGCACGCTCGATTTGCGACAGCGCCGCATCCAGAGCCTTTGATTTGTCCACCGTTTTGTCCTCTACAAGCCGCAAAGAATTCTGAGCCATGATACATCACCCCTTGGTCGTCAATGAAGGCCGGACAATCCGTAATCCTTACTAATTTGTACCTTTTTTGTTCTCGTCTGGCAAGGGGAGACAAACGATTGAAAAACCAACAGTATCCGGATTTGTTCTTTTTTTGTTTCGCGTTTTCACCCCAGGATGTATCCCGCTTCACCCGCAGGATTCTGCTGGGCATCTTCCGAATCGCGCTTCGGGTTGCCGGGTTCCGCCGGACAACCTAGTCTCCATCCGGGCAACAAGGTCATCTCACTGGGCATGATGAAGTCGCCGACGATCCTGGCAGTGGGCGGCGTCTATATCGAGCGGCGCGGCCGGCTTGCCGGCGCCTTTGTGCCGGCGGCGTCAAATCCCGGCATGATGCGCGAGGAGGTTGGCGGCGCCGTCTTCAATGCGCTGCGCTGCGCCGTGCGCCGCGGCGTCTCCGGCTCGCTGCTTTCGGTTCGCGGCGGCGATGTTCTGGCCGATACGGTCGCGCGCGCCGTCGCTGCGGCCGGCATTGCCGATCTGTCCGTGGTGTTCCTCGATCGCACGACGCCGAGCAACACGACGATATTCGACGGCGACGGCGCGCTGATCGTCGGTCTTGCCGACATAGCGCTCTACGACCTGGCGCTTGCCAAGCAGATCCGCCGTGCCAAGGTGCGCGAGGCAATCAGCACCGCCGATGCGGTTCTGTGCGACGCCAACCTGCCGTCGACGGCGCTCGAGCGGCTGGTGACGCTTGCAGCCGGCAAGCCGGTGTTTGCACTTGCCGTTTCGCCCAGCAAGGCGGCGCGGCTGACGCTGGTGCTGGAGTTTCTGGCGATGACCTTCATGACCCGGCACGAGGCCGGCGCGCTTACCGGCGCCGACGTCGATGCTGACGAGCGTGGCATTGTCGACGGCTTAAGACGCGCCGGCCTGAAAAGCGGCGTGGTCACCGCTGGCGACGGTCCAGTGCTCGGTTTCGACGAAACCGACGCCTTCTCGATCCTGCCGCCGAAAAAAGTCACGGACGGCGCCGCCGATGCGCTGGCGGGCGCAACGGTCGCCGCCCTGCTGCGCGGCCTGACGCTGCGCGCAGCGCTGCGCGACGGCGTTGCCGCGGCAATGCTCGCGATCGAAAGTGCCGGGCTTGTGCCGGGCTTAACGGCGGCAGACTTTGCCGACGCGCTGGCCCTTGTGCCCGAGCCGCAGGAATTGGCATGAGGTGACGACCAGCAGCTACTTGCCGGCCCGCAGCCCCGCCTCATAGGCCCGCCGCGCCCAGACCGCCATCTCATCCGGATCGTCGAAGGCGCTGTCGGGAACGCTCCAATACGGCATCGACACCAGCTTGCCGTGCCGCGACCCGGTATAGGTCCATTGCCGGCAGCCGGCCGCCTCGAATTCGGGCGCGCTTTCCGCGTCGGCCTTCAGCATCAATTCGCCACGCACCACGATGGCGACGATAACGCCATCAAAATAGATGCCCTTGCCACCGAACATCTTGCGAATGCTGACCGGGCCGAGGGCTTCGAAAAGTTCGGCAATGCGTTCATTGTCCATGCCGCAATCATGTCATCCGGATTTCCCCTTGTCATCGCCGCAACCGGCACCATCCTGACAAGTTGAAAACCAATTTCGTCCGAGTTTTTCATGCCGCTTCTGCTCAAAGGGTCCTGCCGGTGCAATGCTGTCCGCTTCGAGGTGGAAAGCCACACGCCGGTGCCTTTCATGCTGTGCTACTGCTCGATCTGCCGCAAGCAGCAGGGCGGTGGTGGCTTTGCCATCAATCTCGGCGCCGATTACGAGACGCTGAAAATCAAGGGCAAGCGCAATCTTGGCGCCTACCAGGCCGAGATCGAGGATGATGAGCATCCGCAGTGCGAGATCTCGTCAGGCGAGCGGAACTTCTGCAGGAAATGCGGATCGGCACTGTGGCTCTACGACCGGACCTGGCCGGAACTGGTCCACCCCTTCGCCTCGGCGATCGACACCGACCTGCCGAAACCGCCTGAAAAGGTGCACCTCATGCTGAATACAGGGCGAACTGGGTCGAGCCCGAAATCGGCAAGGACGACAAGGTCTTCGACGTCTATCCCGAGGAATCGATCGCAGACTGGCACAAACGAACGGGAATGTGGGTGGATTAGGTCCCTTCTCCCCGTTCGCATAGGCTAAGCCCCCTCACCCGGATTGCCAACCGAATTGCGAAGGGCAATTCGGGGCAATCCGACCTCTCCCCGAGGGGAGAGGAGGTGGCCAGCGTTGATGCAAGCCTCTTCTCCCCAGCGGGGAGAAGGTGGCCCGAAGGGCCGGATGAGGGGGACACGGGGGCGAAGGAAGATCAGGCCGATGCGCGCGCCTCGGCCAGGGCCTTCAGATCGGCCGGCTTGAGCTCCACCGATTCGCCGCAGCCGCAGGCCGAGCTCTGGTTCGGGTTGCGGAAGGTGAAGCCGGTGCGCAGCGTCGTCTGCTCGAAATCCATCTCGGTGCCGAACAGGAAAAGCGCTGCCTCAGGCGCGACATAGACATGGGCGCCGTCGCGCTCGATATGATCGTCCCTGGTGTTGGGCTCGGTCACCAGGTCGACCGTATATTCCATGCCGGCGCAGCCGCCCTTCTTGATGCCAAGGCGAATGCCATGCGCATTCTCACGGGTCGCGACGATCTCGCGAACCCGATCGGCAGCCTTTTCGGTCATCGTGATGACGGCGAAGCGTCCCATTCTTTTTCTCCGCGTTCGCGCAGGTTCAAGGCCTGCGGAATGAGTCTTCACCTAAAATGGTGAAGTTTTCTGCCTGGCGCAAGTGCGCCTCAATACCAGCCCACCGCGACCTGCGCCTCTTCCGACATGCGGTCGGGCGACCAGGGCGGATCGAAGGTCATGTTGACCTCGACGCCGGAAACGCCTTCGACGGCGCCGACGGCATTTTCCACCCAGCCCGGCATTTCGCCGGCCACCGGGCAGCCCGGCGCGGTCAGCGTCATGTCGATCTTGACCGAGCGGTCGTCCTCGATGTCGATCTTGTAGATCAGGCCGAGCTCATAGATGTCGGCCGGGATTTCCGGGTCGTAGACCGTCTTCAGCGCCGAAACGATGTCGTCGGTCAGCCGTGCCAGTTCGTCGGCGGGAATGGCCGAGGCGGAAACCACCTCATTGGTTACCGTTTCCGACGTGGTCTCAGCGGTGTGGCCTACATCATCCATGATCGTCATCCGAAGAACTTTCGCGCTTTTTCGAGCGCATCGGCCAAAGCGTCGACTTCGGCTCTGGTGTTATACATGCCGAACGATGCCCTGCATGTGGAGGTTACGCCAAAACGTTTCAACAGCGGCTGGGCGCAATGGGTGCCGGCACGGACGGCGACGCCTTGCCTGTCGATCACCATCGACACGTCGTGGGCATGAATGCCTTGCAGTTCGAAGGAGATGATGGCGCCCTTGTCAGGCGCTTCGCCGAAGATGCGCAGCGAATTGATGGCGCGCAGCCGCTGATGGGCATAATCCCTAAGATCGGCCTCGTGGGCGGCGATGCGCTCGCGGCCGATCTTTTCCATATATTCGAGCGCCGCACCCAGCCCGATCGCCTGGACGATCGGCGGCGTGCCTGCCTCGAAACGGTGCGGCGGATCGTTGTAGGTGACGATGTCTTGCGTCACCTCCTCAATCATCTCGCCGCCGCCCATGAACGGGCGCATGCGCTCCAGCATGTCCTTCTTGCCATAGAGCACGCCGATGCCCGAGGGCCCATAAACCTTGTGGCCGGTGAAGACGAAGAAATCGCAGTCGAGGTCCTGCACGTCGATCGGCATGTGCACGGCGCTCTGGCTGCCGTCGACCAGCACCGGAATGCCGCGCGCATGCGCGATGCGGACGATCTCCTTGATCGGCGTCACCGTGCCCAGCGCATTCGACATGTGCGTGATGGCGACCAGTTTTGTGCGGTCGGTCAGCCGTTTCTCGAACTCCTCGATGTGGAAGATGCCGAGATCGTCGACCGGCACCCAGACCAGCTTCGCGCCCTGCCGCTCGCGGATGAAATGCCACGGCACGATGTTGGAATGGTGTTCCATGATCGACAGGACTATTTCATCGCCCTCGCCGATATTGGGCATGCCATAACCATAAGCAACGGTGTTGATCGCCGCGGTCGTGTTCGAGGTGAAGACGATGTTGTCGGTATCAGGCGCGTTCAGAAATCTTTGCACAATCTTGCGCGCGTTCTCAAAGGCGTCGGTCGCGGCATTCGACAGGAAATGCAAGCCACGATGGACGTTGGCATATTCCTGGGAATAAGCGTGCTGGATGGCGTCGAGCACGGCCTGCGGCTTCTGCGCCGAGGCGCCGTTGTCGAGATAGACCAGCGGTTTGCCGTAGACTTCCCGCGACAGGATCGGAAAGTCGCGGCGGATCGCCTCGACGTCGTAGGGGATGTTTTCGACTTTCTGGTCCATCTCGAAGTCCTTGCTACGCCGCGTTCCTTCCAGCACCCCTCATCCGTCTTGGCGCTACGCGCCAATCCACCTTCTTCCACAAGGGGAGAAGGAGAGGCGCTCTTCCTTCTCCCCTTGTGGGAGAAGGTGTCGCCGAAGGCGACGGATGAGGGGTGTTGGCCGAAGCGCCAAACCCTCACCCACTGTCACCCGTGCGCCGCGAACCAGCCGTCGAGCCTCGTTTCCAGCGCCTCGACGATCGCTTCGTCGTCGAGTTCCTCGATCACCTCGGCGACGAACGCCTTGACCAGCAGGCCACGAGCGGCCTTCTCGTCGATGCCGCGCGCCATCAGGTAGAACAAGTGGCTATGATCGATCTCGGTGACGGTGGCGCCGTGGCCGCAAACGACATCGTCGGCGAAGATTTCGAGCTCAGGCTTGGTCGAGAACTCGCCGTCATCCGACAGAAGCAGCGTGTTGCAGGCCATCTTGGCGTTGGTCTTCTGCGCGTATTGGTGGACGTTGATGCGCCCCTGGAAGACGCCGCGCGCTCTTCCCGTCACCACGTTGCGGATCACTTCCGTCGAAGCCGTGTGCGGCACCGCATGGTCGAGCACCATGGTCACGTCGGTATGGGTATCACCAGCAAGCAGGTTGATGCCGCGCAGCGTGAAATCGGCGCCTTCGCCTGTCGTTCTGACCACGATCTCCTGGCGCACCAGCTTGCCGCCGGCATTCATCACGAACAGCGTCAGCTTCGCATTTTTGCCAAGATGCGCCTTGAACTGGGCAAGATGCGTCGCCGTATCCGGCTGCTCCTGCACGATCAGCCAGGTCACCTCGGCGCCCTCGTCAAGCAGAAGCTGGCTGACCGAACTGACGAGTGCGGCGCCCTCGCCCGCCTGGCGCTCGACGATCACGGCCTTGGCGCTGGCGCCGACGCGGACGCTGAGGCGGACATGCGTCTGGCCGCCGGCCTGCAGGTTCTGCAGTTCGATCGGCTTGTCCAACTCGGTGCCGTCGGCAATGTCGACAAAATAGCCGTCGGCAACGAAAGCGGTGTTCAGCGCGCCGATGGCATCGTCGGCGCCATAGAGGTCGAGGCCCGGTGCGATGCTGCCGTCGGTCAGCTTCTCCGACAGGCGCTGCACGGCGATGCCCTCGATTTCAGGCATTTTCGCACTGGACACGCCGTTGAGCACCGGCAGGACAGCGGATCCTTCGACGACAGGCGCAATGGCTTTTGGGGCGGCTGCGGGATCGAAATCCGGAACCGAAGTCAATAGGCGTCGCAGGTCGGTGTAGTGCCAGGATTCGACGCGCCGCGTCGGCAGGCCGCTCTTAATCGCCTCGATGGCGTCGTCGCGCTTCAGCATCACCGTGCCGTCGCCGGGCAGCAACGACAGCCGGTCGCTGAAGGCGTCGATCAGCGCCGTCTCAGTCGGCGTTCGCTGGGGTGTCGTATGTATATTCATCGGTCTCGCCTTGTTTGGCTTGCCTTCTTGGCCTTCTGGCATCTCACGCAGCTTGGCCGATCACGCCGGCATAGCCATTGGCCTCGAGGTCGAGCGCCAGCGACTTGTCGCCCGACTTGACCACCTGGCCTCTGTACAGCACGTGCACGCTATCCGGCACGATGTACTGAAGCAGGCGCTGGTAGTGGGTGATGATGACGATGGCGCGGTCCGGCGCGCGCAACGCGTTGACGCCTTCCGAAACGATCTTCAGCGCATCGATGTCGAGACCTGAGTCTGTCTCGTCGAGCACGCACAGCTTTGGCTCCAGAAGCTTCATCTGCAGGATCTCGGCGCGCTTCTTCTCGCCGCCGGAAAAGCCGACATTGAGCGGCCGCTTCAGCATCGCCATGTCCATGTCGAGCAAGGCGGCGGCATCCTTCACGCGCTTCAGGAATTCCGGGATCTTCAGCGGCTCCTCGCCGCGCGCCTTGCGCTGCTCGTTCATCGCCACTTTCAGGAATTCCATCGTCGCCACACCGGGTATCTCCATCGGATACTGGAAGGCGAGAAAAATGCCTGATGTGGCGCGCTCGGCAGGATCCATTTCGAGGATCGACCGGCCGTTGTAGAGGATGTCGCCTTCGGTCACCTCATAATCCTCGCGCCCGGCGAGGATGTAGGACAGCGTCGATTTTCCCGAGCCGTTCGGCCCCATGATGGCGGCGACCTCGCCGGCTTTCACCGTCAGGTTCAGGCCGCGGATGATCTCGGTGCCGTCATCGACGATGCGAGCATGCAAATTTCTGATTTCAAGCATTTTTTCTTTTCCTGAAAATTTTCGGTCCGGTCAGCCGACCGAGCCCTCGAGGCTGATCCCAATCAGCTTCTGCGCCTCGACCGCGAATTCCATCGGCAGTTGCTGGATGACGTCCTTGACGAAGCCGTTGACGATCAGCGCGATCGCCTCTTCTTCGGGAATGCCGCGCTGCATGACGTAGAACTTCTGGTCCTCGGAAATCTTCGACGTCGTCGCCTCATGCTCGAACTGCGCCGTTGCGTTCTTGGCTTCCATGTAGGGCACGGTGTGGGCGCCGCACTGGTCGCCGATCAGCAGCGAGTCGCAGTTGGTGAAGTTGCGGGCGTTGGTCGCCTTGCGGTGCGCCGAGACCTGGCCGCGATAGGTGTTCTGCGAGAAGCCGGCGGCGATGCCCTTGGAGATGATGCGGCTCGACGTGTTCTTGCCGAGATGGATCATCTTGGTGCCGCTGTCGACCTGCTGGTAGCCGTTCGACACGGCGATCGAATAGAACTCGCCGCTGGAATCGTCACCGCGCAGGATGCAGCTCGGATATTTCCAGGTGATCGCCGAGCCGGTCTCGACCTGCGTCCATGAAATCTTCGAACGGTGGCCGCGGCAGTCGCCGCGCTTGGTGACGAAATTGTAGATGCCGCCCTTGCCTTCGGCGTCGCCGGGGTACCAGTTCTGCACCGTCGAGTATTTGATCTCGGCATCGTCGAGCGCGATCAGTTCGACAACCGCAGCGTGAAGCTGGTTCTCGTCGCGCTGCGGCGCCGTGCAGCCTTCGAGATAGGAGACGTAGGCCCCTTCCTCTGCGATGATCAGCGTGCGCTCGAACTGGCCGGTGTTCTTCTCGTTCATGCGGAAATAGGTCGACAGTTCCATCGGGCAGCGCACGCCCTTGGGCACGAAGACGAAAGAACCGTCGGTGAACACCGCCGAATTCAGCGTGGCGTAGAAATTGTCCGAAGTCGGCACGACCGAGCCGAGATACTTCTTCACCAGATCCGGGTGCTCGCGGATGGCTTCCGAGATCGAGCAGAAGATGACGCCGGCCTGCGCCAGCTCCTTCTTGAAGGTGGTGACGACGGACACGGAATCGAACACGGCGTCGACGGCGACGCGGCCCGACTTGTAGACATTGTCGCTGGCTTCCTCGAGTTCCGACGCGTCGGTCTTCTGCACACCGGCGAGGATCTCCTGCTCCCTCAGCGGGATGCCGAGCTTTTCATAGACCCTCAACAGTTCGGGGTCGACGTCGCTCAGCGATGTCGGTCCTGGCGTGCTCTTGGGCGCCGCATAATAGTAGAGGTCCTGGAAATCGATCTTTGGATAGTGGACGCGCGCCCATTTCGGCTCGTCCAGCGTCACCCAGCGCCGATACGCTTCCAGACGCCATTCCAGCATCCAGGACGGCTCGTCCTTCTTCGCCGAAATGAAGCGGATAATGTCTTCACTCAGGCCCTTTGGGGCCTTGTCCATCGCGATTTCGGTCTGGAATCCGTATTTGTATTGGTCGACGTCGATCTTTCGGACCCGATCGATCGTGTCCTGCACAGCAGGCATCAGCGTTCTCCATCCACGCCGGGGTCAAGGCCCGGCAGTTTTCAAACTATGGCACCGCGAAACCAGTACCCGCGAGGCACCCGAGGCGGCGTAAGTTCCATATAGTGCGTCACTGCCGGGAATTCACCCGGCCACCATGAAACGCACGGCTCTACCAGGCCAAAAAGCCTGCGTTTGTTTGCCGCGCTCAGGCGGCTTCTTCCCTGCCTGCGCGGCGTGAGGCAATGCCGGCCAGCGCAGTGCGGAACAGTTCGATGTCCTGCGCGCTCGTTGCGTGGCCGATGGACACGCGCAAAGCGCCAAGGCTGTCATTGTATCCCATGGCTTTCAGCACATGGCTCGGGCCGATCTTGCCCGACGAACAGGCGGAACCGGCCGACAGCGCCACGCCGGCGAGGTCGAAGGCGATCTGCGCCGTCTCGGCCTTCATGCCCGCAATAGCGAAGAATGTCGTGTTGGCAAGCCTCGGCGCGCCGGTTCCGAAGATCTCCGCATCCGGCACCAGCGTTTTCACGATCGCCTCGATCTCATCGCGGCGGCTGCCGACGGCGTCGATGCGCTTCAATCCGATCAGGGCCTCGCGCGCCGCTGCGCCAAAGCCGACAATCGCGGCCAGGTTTTCGGTGCCGCCGCGATGACCCTTTTCCTGGCCGCCGCCGGCGATCAACGGCCTTGGCATCATCAGATCCGCGGCGGCGACGATGGCGCCAACGCCCATGGGGCCGCCGATCTTGTGCGAAGACAGAATCAAGTAATCGGCATAACCCGCTGACATATCGAGCGGAATGCGACCGGCTGCCTGCACGGCGTCGACGACCAGGATGCCGCCTGCCGCCTTGACGATTTCGGCGATGCGCCCGACCGGCTGGATGACGCCGGTCTCGTTGTTGGCGGCATGGATCGCCACCAGCGGCAGGCCGTCCGCCTTGTCATGACGGCCAAGTGCCGCCGCCAGCGCGTCCAGCCTGACAATGCCGTCGGCGTCGACGCCGACGCGTGTTACCCGGGCTGCCGGAAAGCGCCCGCCGTTCAGCACACAAGGATGATCGGCTTCGCAGACATAGAGCCGGCTCATGCGGACAGTGCCGCGCCCCATCTGCCAATCCGGCGTCAGCAGCGTCGAGGCGGCTTCCGTCGCACCGGAGGTGAACACGACATGCTCGGCGCCGGCGTTGACCAGCAGCGCCACATCGCGCCTTGCATTCTCGATCAGCCGCCGTGCGGCACGACCTTCGGCATGGACCGACGACGGGTTGGCGGCAGTATCGAGCGCGGCAATCATTGCCGCGGGGGGGGGGGCCCCCCCCCCCGCCGCGCCCCAAAGTTTTGATATATAAGGGGGGGTGGGGGCGTATTGTTTTTATGGTTGACACAAAAAA
>NZ_JBVVQZ010000004.1:151870-202533 GCF_055811635.1 Mesorhizobium sp. WSM4806
CCCCCCCCCCCCCCCCCCCCCCCCCCCCCCCCCCCCCCCCCCCCCCCCCCCCTCCGCGCCCCCCCCCCCCCCCCCCCCGCCCCCCGCCGCGGGGGGCGGGGCCCCCCCCCCCCCCCCCCCCCCCCCCCCCCCCCCCCGCGCCGCAGCAAGCAGCGGCGCGCTAGCATTGTAGTCGAGATAGGCGCGTCTTCCGGCCATTTTCGTTTCGATCGGTCCCTTCAAGAGCCATTCCGCGAGGATAGCGCGTTATTTCCTTGAAATTGCAAGGCAAGCCGTCCTATTTACGCGACTTGCGGCGTGGATGGCCGAACCACGACGTTTTGGCCACCCAGTTTTGAACAATTCTAAACTAGCTTCTAAGAAGACGCTCGCCCTGCGTCAAGGCCTGGGAAGACTGGGGCCAGAGGAAGAGTTGTTCCAAGCACCGCGCATTCTTATGCCATGTGGAGTATTTTATGCCTGAGGTCATTTTCACCGGTCCGGCCGGCCGCCTGGAGGGTCGCTACCAGCCTTCCAAGGAAAAGAGCGCGCCGATCGCCATCATCCTGCACCCGCACCCACAGTTCGGCGGCACGATGAACAACAAAATCGTCTACGACCTCTTCTACATGTTCCAGAAGCGGGATTTCACCACGCTGCGCTTCAATTTCCGCGGCATCGGCCGCAGCCAGGGCGAATTCGACCACGGCACCGGCGAATTGTCGGATGCGGCCGCGGCACTTGACTGGGTGCAGTCGCTGCATCCGGATTCCAAGAGCTGCTGGGTCGCCGGCTATTCGTTCGGCTCGTGGATCGGCATGCAGCTTCTGATGCGCCGGCCGGAGATCGAAGGCTTCATCTCGATCGCGCCGCAGCCCAACACCTATGATTTCTCGTTCCTGGCGCCCTGCCCGTCGTCCGGCCTCATCATCCATGGCGACGCCGACAAGGTCGCGCCGCCAAAGGACGTGCAGGGGCTGGTCGACAAGCTGCACACGCAAAAGGGCATCACCATCACCCAGAAGACCTTGCCCGGCGCCAACCATTTCTTCTCCAACGATGCGGACCTCTTGCTCCAGGAATGCGCGGACTATCTCGATCGCCGTCTGGCAGGCGAGTTGTCCGACCCGCGGCCGAAACGGTTGAGATAGGCCGAACAGCGAAGATATCTCCGGCATCTCGCGTCGGGCTCTGTCGCAGGATATGGCATTCGATTCGAAGCCGTGCGGCGCCGTTACAGCGGTCAGGTGGAAAAACCGGATTCCCCTTTTGCTGACCGCGCTTGGATGCTAAACGCCCGCGTTCACGCATGCCACGCCCGATCCGCTTCGGTTGGGCGCTTTCGGGAAAGAAAAAATGTCCGCCTTCAAATCCGATTTCCTGCGCGTAATGAGCGAGCGTGGTTTCATCCACCAGATTTCGGATGATGCCGGCCTCGACCAGCTTTTCGCCAGGGAAACGGTGACCGCCTATGTCGGCTACGATGCCACCGCGACCAGCCTGCATATCGGTAATCTGATATCCGCGACCATGCTCTACTGGCTGCAGGAGACCGGCCACCGGCCGATCGCACTGATGGGCGGCGGCACTTCGATGATCGGCGATCCTTCCTTCCGCGACGACCAGCGCAAGCTTTTGACGCCTGAGGCCATCGCCACCAACATCGAGGGCATCAAGCGCATCTTCGGCCGCATCCTGCGTTTCGGCGACGGTCCAAACGACGCGATCATGGTCAACAATGCCGACTGGCTGATGAAGCTCAACTATGTCGAGTTCCTGCGCGATGTCGGCCGGCATTTTTCGGTCAACCGCATGCTGACCTTCGACAGCGTCAAGCTGAGGCTCGAGCGCGAGCAATCGCTCTCCTTCCTCGAATTCAACTACATGATCCTGCAGGGCTATGATTTCGTCGAGCTCAGCCGGCGCTATGGCTGCCGCCTGCAGATGGGCGGATCGGACCAGTGGGGCAATATCATCAACGGCGTCGATCTCGGACACCGCATGGGCACGCCGCAGCTTTATGCCCTGACCACACCGCTGCTGACGACGTCGTCAGGCGCCAAGATGGGCAAATCGGCCAAGGGCGCGGTCTGGCTGAACGGCGACCTCTACTCGCCCTATGATTTCTGGCAGTACTGGCGCAACACCGAGGACGCCGACGTCACGCGCTTCCTCAAGATTTTCACCCGCCTGCCGCTCAGCGAGATCGCGCGGCTCGCCGCGCTTGGCGGCTCAGAGATCAACGAGGCCAAGAAGGTCCTGGCCACGGAAACGACGGCCATCGTGCACGGCCGCGAAGCGGCCGAGCAAGCCGAGGAAACCGCGCGCAAGACGTTTGAAGAAGGCGCGCTGGCCGAAACGCTGCCGACCGTCGAGGTCGGCAAGGCCGATCTGGAAAGCGGCGTCGGCATATTGTCGCTGTTCGTTGCCGCCGGGCTTGCCGCGTCCAACGGCGAGGCGCGGCGACACATCCAGGGCGGCGCCGTGCGGCTGAACGACCAGTCCGTGTCCGACGATCGCAGGTTGGTGACACTTGAGGATCTAGGTCCGGAACAGGTCGTAAAGCTGTCGCTCGGCAAGAAAAAACACGTTCTGGTGCGGCCGGTCTGACCAGCGCTTGATCGATCTCGATGGAATCGGGATGGGGCTTCATTAGTCCTTTCCCGAAACCGGTTTCACATCTTGCTGCGCTGACCTTCGGTTCGGGATCACGGCCCAGGTAAAACCTAATCAGGTAGGTACTGAGAAGGGCCGAGTTGGGTGAATATTGCCATTCGTCTCATCTATCGGAACGAGCAGGTAGCGCCATAAGCCGACACCTTGGATACCGTGATCCTCGACGACTTGTCTCACCTCGATAGCGGACGAGATCATTGTTGACGGCGGCGAGCCCGGATTACGAACCGCGAAGCGGTCAGAAATCCAAATCCATATCGTGATGATGATGCTCGTGACCGGGAAGCTCCGGCGGCGGCGGGCCAGGCACTTCGGCCACCATCGCCTCCGTCATGATGAGGAGGCCTGCCACCGAGGCTGCGCCCTGGAGCGCCGTTCGCACCACCTTGGCCGGGTCGATGATGCCCTTTGACACCAGATCCGCGTACACGCCCAATTGGGCATCGTAGCCATAGGCGTTGTCGTCGTTTTTGAGGATCCCGGCGATGACGACCGAGCCTTCCAGGCCGGCATTGATCGCGATTTGCCGAGCCGGCCAGGTGATCGCCTTCCTGACGATCGCGATGCCGACCTGCTGGTCCTCGTTGCTGCCCTTGAGCTTCTTGAGCGCCCTGCCGGCGCGCAGTAAGGCGACCCCACCGCCGGGGAGAATGCCCTCTGCAACCGCAGCTCTTGTCGCGTTCATCGCGTCATCGATGCGATCCTTCTTCTCCCTGACCTCGACTTCGGTTGCACCGCCGACCCGGATAACGGCGACGCCACCGGCGAGCCTGGCCAGCCGCTCCTGGAGGTTCTCGCGGTCGAAATCGGAGGTGCTTTCCGCAAGCTCGAGCTTGATCTCGGCGATGCGGGCCTCGATGCTTTCCCGCTCGCCGGCGCCGCCGACGATCGTGGTGTTTGCCTTGTCGATCATCACCTTCTTGGTGCGCCCGAGCATATCGAGGGAAGCATGTTCGAGCTTGATGCCCAAATCCTCGGAGATCACCGTTCCGCCGGTCATCAGCGCGAGATCCTGCAGCATCGCCTTGCGGCGGTTTCCGTAGGCCGGCGCCTTCACGGCTGCAACCTTGAGAGCGCCGCGCAACTTGTTGACCACCAGCGCCGCCATCACCTCACTCTCGACATCCTCGGCGATGATGAGCAGCGGCTTGCCGGCCTGCACCACCTTCTCCAGCAGCGGCAGTATTTCGTTCAGACTGGACAGTTTCTTCTCGCTGACGAGGACATAGGCATCCTGCATCTCGACCCGCATCTTTGCGCGATTGGTGATGAAATGGGGCGAGATATAGCCGCGGTCGAACTGCATGCCCTCGACGAATTCGAGTTCGGTTTCGAGCGACGTCCCGTCCTCGACAGTGATCACGCCGTCATTGCCGACCCTCTTCATGGCGTCGGCGAGGCAGCGGCCGATCTCCCTGTCGCCGTTGGCCGAGATGGTCCCGACTTGCGCAATCTCGACGTTCGAGGTGACCTTCGTGGCGTTGTTTTTGAGTTCCGCGACGACGGCTTCGACCGCGAGATCGATGCCGCGTTTCAGGTCCATGGGATTCATGCCGGCGGCCACCGCCTTGGCGCCCTCCCGGGCGATCGCATGCGCGAGCACGACGGCGGTGGTCGTGCCGTCGCCGGCCTGATGGGAGGTTTTTGTTGCTATCTCGCGCACCATCTGGGCGCCCATGTTCTCGAACTTGTTGTCGAGTTCGATTTCCCTGGCGACGGTCACGCCGTCCTTCGTGACCCGTGGCGCGCCGTGCTCCCTGCCGATCGCGACGTTGCGCCCCCGCGGGCCAAGCGTGACGCTCACCGCATTCGCCAGGATGTCAATGCCGCGCAGCATTCTGTCGCGAGCTTCGAACGAGAACATGATTTCCTTGGCAGTCATTTCCTTGATCCTTAAGACCAAATCTTCGGGGAACGGCGACGCCTCATTCGGTCGCTCAGGCGAGATTGTCCCGTGGCAGCCCGAGCCGATTCCAGACATCGAACAAAGCTGCCGCGAGCCGATCAATCATGATGTCCTCATGACAGGGTGTCGGCGTGATGCGCAGCCGCTCAGTTCCCTTCGCCACAGTCGGATAATTGATCGGCTGGATATAGATGTCGTGATCGCTCAGCAGCAGGTCGCTCGCCGCTTTGCAATGCGCCGGATCGCCGACTGCCACCGGAACGATATGGGTGTCGCTCAGGATGACCGGCAGCGCAGCGGCACCCAGCGCCGCCTTGACCCGCCGGACGCGATCCTGCTGGCGCTTGCGCTCCCAGTGCGAGGTTTTCAGATGCCGGATCGCCGCTGTGGCCGCGGCGCAGATCGCCGGCGGCAACGCGGTGGTGAAGATGAAACCCGGAGCATAGGAACGAACCGCATCGATCAGCACAGCACTTCCCGTGATATAGCCGCCGAGGCAGCCGAAGGCCTTGGCGAGCGTGCCTTCGATCACATCGATCCGGTTCATGGCGCCGTCGCGCGCGGCGATGCCGGCGCCGCGAGGGCCGTACATGCCCACAGCATGGACCTCGTCGAGATAGGTCATTGCGCCGTAACGATCGGCGATTTCGCAAATGCGATTGATTGGCGCGACGTCGCCGTCCATCGAATAGAGACTTTCGAAGACGATGAGTTTTGGCCGATCCGGACCCGCTGCCTTCAACAATTCCTCGAGATGATCGACGTCGTTGTGGCGGAAGATGCTCTTCTGCGTACCGGACTGACGGATGCCTTCGATCATCGAATTGTGGTTGAGCGCATCGGACAGGATCAGACAACCGGGGATCAGCTTGGCGATGGTCGAGATGCCAGTCTGGTTCGAAACATAGCCGGACGTAAAGACCAGTGCCGCCTCCTTGCCGTGGAGATCGGCAAGCTCGCTCTCGAGCTCTAGGAGCGGATGGCTGGTGCCGGAGATATTGCGCGTCCCGCCGGCCCCCGTTCCCAGGCGGGTAGCAGTCTCCACCATGGCGGCGACCACTTTTGGGTGTTGTCCCATCCCGAGATAGTCGTTGGAGCACCAGATCACGACGTCCTTGGGTCCATGCGGGGAATGCCACACGGCATTGGGAAAGCGTCCGGCGACGCGCTCAAGGTCCGCGAACACACGGTAGCGCCGTTCCTCCTGCAGACGCGCGATCGCATCTGCAAAGAAACCGTCATAACTCGTATTGCCTGGCACCAAGATACGGCCTTGCCCATCGGCCATATCGCCCGCATCTCCGGTCATCGGAGGTCCAAATCGCCGCGGCGCAAGGACGTTCTTTACGCCGCCAGGTTTGCCGGTGTGCAACGCTGTGGGTTCCGCCATCGCCCGATTCCCCTGCTTGCATACGAATTAACTCGAAGCGCGATGCGCGCCGATCCCGCTCGCATAGTTCCTCACGACCCGCGTTCAGGAAGGTCGAAATTGAGCTGCAACATTCGCGCGATGTTTATCAGAATTGTCTCGCAGACCTTATCTTGATTAGGATCCAGATATTTGACAGTCCAGTTTGCCCCGTTCTCCTTGGTTTCGAGCCGCTGAATCACAAAATCAGTGACGTGCTCGCATCCCGGCTCCTTATGAAGATCCGCGAGGATCAATGCCTTAAGCTCCGAAGCCTCCTTTGTATGTCTTTGCATGGTCGCTCTCCTTCCGGATGACAACTTTCTATGGATCGCTCAACTGCATAATCGTGATGTCCGTCATCCCAGGGCTGGTGTCATCGCACCAGTTCACCCAACCTAGCGGCAATGCCGCTGCTTGGTGTGTCAGAGTCTAGCCCCTCCACGAATTGCCCCTGTGGGTTCATGATGTAGATGTGGGTGCCGTGATCCATTAGGTAGTCGTCACCGCCCGCCTCGCCCCGGCGCGCCACACCATAGGCGCCATATGCCTCCGAAACCGCAGCGATCTGTTGCGGGCTGCCGGTCAGTCCCACGATGCGCGGATCGAACGCTGCGGTAAAGCTTCCCATCACCTCAGGCGTGTCGCGTTCGGGATCGACAGTGATGAAGAGCGGTTGCAGTTTTGCGGCGTCGGGGCCGAGTTCCTCAATCGCCGCGGCGATTGATGACAGCGTCGTCGGACAGATGTCGGGACAAGAAGTATAGCCGAAGAAAACCAGCAGCCATTTGCCGCGATAAGTCTCATCGGTGACCGTCGTGCCGTCCGGCGCCGTAAGCGTGAATGGGCCACCGACCGTCACAGGCGCCGTGTCGGCCCGCACGAGCGGTTGGCAGATCGACAGGGCCGCTGCGAATATGATGCAGAAGAGGGTATGCGAACCGTAGGCCCAGGGGCTGAGGAGTCCATGCCGCCGCTTCATCAAGTACCTCCGGCACTTCGAGAATGACGCACCAACCCCCGCGTGTGTTTGTGATTAACAAACTCGCCTAAACTATCTCACTTTATCATGTTTTGTTGCTGAATGGCTAGACATGGTACTCGTTTAGCTCTATTTTTAAAAGTTGCCCCTCATCTCGCTAGAAGGAGGAGGCTTTTATGACCATTCGCGAATTGATGAGCGGGCTGGCGGCGATCGCTTTCGTTGCGATGGTGTCCGCGCCTGCGCAAGCCTACGAAGTGGGTCCGGTCACTGGAGGCGGAACGATCGAGGGTACGATCGTCTACCGCGGCGACGTGCCGACAACAAAGATCATCCCCACCAAGGATATCGAGGTGTGCGGCGACCCCCGCGAGGAGCCGCTGATCGAAGTCGGAAGCGATCAGGCCGTGCTGAACGCGGCGGTGCAGCTGGTCGACGTGGCACAGGGAAAGGCCTGGCCGGAGCCCGGAAAGCCGCCTGAGCTTAACAACCTCAAATGTCGCTTTGAGCCCGCGGTTCAGATGATACCCGCCGGTTCGCTGGAGGTGATCAACAGCGACCCAATCCTCCACAACACCCATGGCTATTATGGCAAACGCACCGCCTTCAACCTGGCGCTGCCCAATAAGGGCCAGCGGATACCCGTCGAACTGAAGCGGGCCGGCACCGTCCGCATCGACTGCGACGCGCATGGCTGGATGGAAGGCTGGGTCTATGTGGTGGACAATCCCTACTACGCTGTCACCGGCGCCGATGGCAAGTTCAGCATAACTGATGTTCCGCCTGGGAACTACAAACTTGTGGCGATCCACCCCTTCACCGGGCCCATCGAGCAGCCCGTAACGGTAGAGGAGAATAAGGCCACCAGTCTGACGATTGAACTGAAAAAATAAGAAAATGGGCGACCCACTCATTCAACAGGGTCGCGTTCCTGCGAGAAGACCGACGCTTTAAGAAACGGTCTGCACTGAGGAGGAACCCTGATGTCTGACGAGCTTGACCGCATTCGGCGCGAAATGCATGCGGTGCTGCAGCAGCCGGGAGTACGCCCCGACGACTCGCTCCAAATCACCCGCCGCACCTTCATTCACAGATCGCTGCTGTTCGGCGCTGCTTCCGTCGGCCAGACCTTCGCGTGGTGGCCGCTGCTCAACACCATCGACGTCGCTCACGCCGCCGAAGCGCCGTTCAAGTTTGCCTGGATTTCGGACACCCATCTCTATCCGCGATCGCTGAACACGCGCTTCGTCGACAAGGTGGTGCGCGCCGTGCGAGAGGTCCAGGCCATGGATCCGCCGGCCGACTTCCTGATCTTCGGCGGCGACCTGGCCCAGCTCGGAAAGATCGAGGAACTTGAGCTTGGCGTTGAGCTCCTCAAGGATCTGAAGATCAAGAAGTATTACATCCCGGGCGAGCATGACTGGTATCTGGATATGGGCAAGAAGTGGGGCGAGTTGTTCGGCCAACCCAACTGGACCTTCGACCACAAAGGCGTGCGCTTCATCGGGCTCGATACGGTCAGCCGGGGACCGGACTACTGGACAGCGAAGAAGATGACGCCAGAGGAGCGCATGGGCCACATGGCTACCCTTGACGGCACGGTTGCCGGCGCGTGGGCCGGCGTCGGCCGCGAGCAACTCGACTGGATGCAGAAGACACTCGCCGAGTGGGATAAGTCCAAGCCGATCGTCATCTTCAGCCACAATCCGCTGTACGAGTACTACCCGCCCTGGAATTTCTGGGTGCGCGACTGGCGCGAAGTGAATGACGTGCTGAAGCCTTATACCAAAGTCACCAACATCCACGGTCACGTGCACCAGGTGCTCTACAACGAGATCGGCAGCATGCGCTCGATCGGCATGCTGGCGACCTCCTGGCCGTGGCCGTATGCGCCGGAAGGCGTGCCCAAGCTGACCAAGCCGATGATCCGTGTCGATCCTGGCGATCCCTTCGACGGGGTCGGTTGGGAAACCGTGAGCGTCAACGCCGACGACAAGGTCGATGTCGAGTACATCATGTGGGGGCGCAAGGAGGTGCTCGTCCAGTCGCCGGAGGACCACGACAAGAGCATTGAGGAGGTCATACAGCCACGCATCGCCGACAGACAGTACCCGTGGGAAAATCCATAAAAGGGGGTGGCTATGATAAACACATCGACATTCCTCTGCATTCTGAGGCGTTCCACCGTCGCCGGAGCAGTCGTCGCAGCTGCCGTCGTCATCGGCCCGGCCAGTGCCAACAAGGACCCGGTGACGCCAAAGCAGCTGAAACTCTATCAAGAGGCGTTCATGGAGGAGGTCAGGAAGGGAGACCTCCTGTTCCACGGTGATGCGGCGATGGCGGAGCAGTTGGGCGTCAAGTTGTCGACCACCGGGTGGGCCTGCGCCATGTGCCATCCAATGGCCTCCGATACCCACCCGCATGCGTTCCCGAAGTTCCAGCAGTCGATGGCCAAATTCGCGACACTGCGCGACATGATCAACTGGTGCATCGAGAAACCGAACCAGGGCGAGAAGATCGATCCCGAATCGGAGGCGATGAAGGCGCTCGAGGCGTACATCACCTGGTCGAACACCGGCTCCGTGTTGGTGCCAGGCAAGTACTAGTCTCGTCGATAGCCGGGGCTCGGCTTCACGGGAGCGCGTCCGCCATCGGGGTGACACCTCGATGGGTGGGGTTGAAGCAGTGGTGCGGCCCGGGAACCGCGCGGGGAGGTCTATGCGTTGGCAGAGACTGGGATGGAGCTGCGCGGCAAGTTCGCGAATGTGGACCTGGATGCGCTGGTCGACAACCGGGTCGTGCGGACCTGGCTTTATTTCGGCATGTTCTGGCTGATGGTAACGCCATCTGTCGGCGTCCTGATATCGAGCACCTTCAACTACCCCGACTATCTCGGATCGGGGAATCTCGAGCTCACCTTCGGCCGGCTGCGCCCGGTCCACGTCAACGGTGTCATCTTCGGCGCTTTCTCGACGCTTTTCATCGGCCTTTGCTACTATCTCGTGCCGCGTCTGTCGGGGGTGCGGGTAATATGGTCGGAGTGGTCGGTTCTTCTCGCATGGGTCTGGAACGTCGCAACGCTTGCCGGTTTGGTCGGCTTGCTGTTAGGCGGCAGTGACGGTTTGGAAGCCGGAGAGTTTCCGCTCTATGCGAAGGTCGCATTCTTCATCGTAGTGGCTGTTGCTACCGCGCAATTCCTGATCACGATCAGTCGAAGGCTCGAGCCGGCGATCTATGTCGCGCTATGGTACTTGATCGCCACTTTCGTGTGGACGACGATGAACTTCGTGCTTGGAAGCTTCATCCTGCCGTACACGATCTCGGGCATCAACAGCGCCGCCTTCCATGGCCTCTATCTCCACTACATCGTCGGGCTGTGGCTAACGCCCGCGGGCTACGTGATCATTTACTATTTCCTGCCAATCAGCGCGCGAAATCCGCTCTATGCCCATAAGCTCTCGCTGGTAGGCTTCTGGTCCCTGGCATTGTTTTACCCGTTCGTCGGCATCCACCATTACCTCTACAGCCCGATCGCGGACTGGGCCGAGACCTTGGCCGTCGTCACATCGATGCTGCTGATCATTCCGGTGTGGACGGTGCTGGTGAACTTCTTCGGCACCATGATGGGCAAGTGGCATGAGTTCGGCAGGAACTTGCCGGCGAAGTTCCTGATCATGGGCTCGCTCATGTATCTCGTCGGCTGCTTCCAGGGCTCGACCGAGGCGCTGCGGCAGCTGCAGCAGCCGACCCACTTCACCGATTTCGTCATCTCGCATTCGCATCTCACCGTGTTCGGCACCTTCGTCGTATGGGCGATGGGGGGCCTCGTCTATACTTGGCCGCGACTGTTCGGGCGCGAACTCTGGTCCTTCAAGCTCGGCAACTGGTCGTTCTGGCTGATCACCGTCGGCATCACGACCATGGGCCTGGTCCTCACAGCGGGCGGGCTGCAGCAGGGTTATCAATGGATGAATGGGGTCGAATGGCTCGACTCGCTCGTCTGGGTGAAGCCCTACTGGCTGGCGCGGACCCTGGCAGGCATCAGCATGGATATCGGGATGTCGCTGCTGGTGGTGAATCTGATGCTGACCGCACTGACCAGTCCGGCGGCTGAGGCGCGACGCGTCCGCGGGTCGGTCGAGGCGCCTACCCCGGCCCCGGCGGGAGGGCCTGCGCAGTGAACGTTCGCTTCTTCGCGCTGTTCGCCGGCGTCTTCTGCATCACCCTTGCGGTGATCACGCAGGGCGTGCTGCCCTTCGTGGAGCCGTCCTCGCGAACTACGCGCGTGACCTCGGTGGTGCGCACGGATTTCGGCCAGCTGAAATGGACGGTTTCAGAGGCGACGGACTACACCGAGCAGCAGCGTCGCGGCCGCAACATTTACCTGCGCGAAGGCTGCTGGTACTGCCATTCGCAATTCGTGCGGCCGGTGACCGGCGAGATCCGCCGCTGGGGACCGGTCAGCGAGGCGGGCGAATACGCCTATGACGTGCCGCACCTGTTAGGCACACGCCGGATCGGGCCGGACCTGACGCGCGTCGGCCTGAAATACAGCGACGAATGGCACCTGGCGCACTTCTACAATCCGCGGATGCTGGTGCCGGACTCGATAATGGCGCCGTATCGCGGTCTCTTCCACGAGCCCGATGCAGCCGTCCGTATCGTTGACGACGGCGCTGGCGGTCGGACCCTGGAAAGGACAGAGGTCACCGAAGGCCTTTTCGACTTCGACAGCCAGCAAGCGATCCAGCTGACGCCGAATGCGTACGGGTTGCTGTTCGTGCCGCTGAAGGCGCGCGAAAGAAAGCCGATCATCCTGACGCCGAATGACGAATACACAGGAGAAACCGTCAGCATCGCGGCGGAGACGGAATCGCTGGCGGCGCTCGTTTCCTACGTCCAGAAGCTCGGCACGAACCGGGGTAAATGGCGCGATCTTTTCGAGCCGCAAAGTCTGGAGGTCATGGATGCGACTATGCCGCGCTCCGAGGAATGGATTGCCTATGGCAAGGAAGTCTATGAGCGCCGCTGCATCGGTTGCCACGGTGCCAAAGGCGACGGCAACGGGCCGGCCGCCACCTTTATGTTTAACCAGCGGCCCAGGGACTTCACGTCCGCAGTCTTCAAATTTAGGTTGACAAAGGAGCCCCTGCCCACGGACGGGGACATGCTGCGCACCATTACTCGCGGCATCCGCGGCACGGCAATGCCCCCTTGGTACGAACTGCCGCTCAACGATCGGCTGGCGGTGATCCAGTACATCAAGTATGAGCTGGCGGTTGACCGTTCCGACCCCGCCAGTCCTTACGCTTTCTTCGTCGAGGAGCCGCCTGGCCCACCGTTGTATATCGGGCGCCCGCCGACCCCGTCCCAGACGATGCTGGACCGTGGCAAGGAGGTTTGGCAGGTGGCGAAGTGCTGGGAATGCCACGGCCAAGGCGGCAAGGGCGACGGCGAGAAGGCTGCCGGCCTCAAGGATGATATCGGGTTCGCCACCCCGCCGGCCGACCTCACCAGCGGCCAGTTCAAGTCTGGCCCGGCCGTCGAAGACATCTTCCGGACGATAACTACCGGCCTCAGCGGCACGCCGATGCCGTCCTATCGGGATTCCTTTCCGGACGAGGACCGATGGGCACTTTCCTATTTCGTGGTGGCGCTTTCCGCCTATAAAGACCCGCTCTCGCTGCAGCCGCTGTCGATCAAGCAGGAGGCCCGCGCGGCGCTGAACGATCTGGAACTGGTCGCTGACAAGCCTGAGCGAGCCTATGTGCCCGATCCGTCGGTGCCGGCGTCCGGCCCGCCAGCGCCGCCTGGCGAGAAACAGGCACCCGCCGGAGGTTAGCGCATGCTCGGTTTTGAAGTCACCGGACCATATGCGGGCGCCATGATGATGAGCCTGGCGGCCCTGTTCTTGTTCATCTGGGGCGTCCTATCCGGCGCGTTGAGCGGCACCGACAAAGCCGCCAACGACTTTTTTGAAAGGGAGATGGAGAATGAGCGATCTGCAGAGCAGCGATCCGGAGAGCCCGAGGCACCCGGAACTGGATGTACGTCAAAGCTCGCACCCTGAACTAGAGGACTATGCCGGCGGCCTGATACAGGCGCGTGTGGGCTTCATTCCGCTATGGCTTCTCGTCGTTTACGTGCTGCTGTTCGCCTGGGGGCTGTATTACATGTATGTTTATTGGGGCGGGCTCGGCCCCGGCCGTCTGTTCTAAGAAGACTGTCGCAAGAGCTGGTAAGGCAGGAGTGATGGAGATGTTGGTAGCCAAAATTCTCCTTGGGGTCGCCGCATTGAACCTCCTTTTCCTGGCTTTCGAGGTGGCGGTAAACGTGCTTCGTCTTTATTTCGGCTGACATAGGAGCAGCGGATGCTACAGGACACGGTTTTCAAGCTCGCTGACGCCGGCTTGCCACAGATGCTCGGCTTCCTCATCTATGGCGGCTGCACCGTCGGCTTTATCATCTTTCTTGTCTATCTTGTGCGGCAATAGCGACGCGGACGCGGCGCTGCGAAAACGCCAATGATCTACTACCTCGTGATCTTCGCCGCTGGATTTGCAGGCAGCTTTCATTGCATCGGCATGTGCGGCGGCTTTGCCTGCGCGCTGGGCCGCGATCAGCGAGGCGGAGGCGCAACCGTCCTTCGCCACCTGCTCTATAATACCGGCCGATTGACAACCTATTGCTTTCTGGGCGGGCTCGCGGGTGCGATCGGTCAGGTCATCTGCACCACGCAAGGTCTAACGGCGGCGCCGCTCTTGAACGGCTCCCTCGACACCGCCCAACGAATTCTCGCAATCGTCGCTGGCCTGCTCATGATTGCCATGGCGTTGCAGTTCTTCGGCTTGCTGCAGGTCTTCCATCGTCTTGCGATCGGATTTGGCGGCAGCACATTTGCATTGTCTCTGCGCGGTCTGTTGACCGCCGGGAGCAGCGCAGCACCGCTTGCCTTTGGCGTTTTCAACGGCTTCCTGCCATGTCCCCTGGTCTATGCCTTCGCCGCCCAGGCGGCGAGCACCGCCGGAGCGCTTCCCGGGCTTCTCGTCATGGCATGGTTCGGACTGGGAACCTTCCCCGCGATGTTGATGATGGGCGGCGTTGGCCGGATACTAGGGCCAGCCTGGCGGCGGCGCGGCGTGCGGCTGGCTGGCGGCTTTATTCTTTTGCTCGGTCTCATCACGCTCGGCCGTGGTCTCCTGCCTTCTGACGCGCATATCGGCCTTGCCTGGCTGGGCGGACATCCTGCATGACTGCGCATGGCGATATCCTCTGTAGCCATTGTTCGCTGCCCGTCGGCCTGCGCCCGATGGAGCGCAGGCTCAACGGTGAGGCTTGCGCATTCTGCTGCTACGGCTGTTGCATCGCCTTTCAGGTGAAGAGCGGCAGACACGAAGAGTGGGAAGCCGCCTGGCTTCTGATCCAGCTCGGCGTGGGAGGCTTTCTCTCCATGAATATCATGATGTTCAGCCTCCTCCTCTATTCGGACGCGTTCACCGGCGTCGATGCGGGCGTGCTGCCGTGGATCCACCTTTTGCTCTGGATCTTCGCGACGCCGGCGGTGGTGATTCTCGGCGGACCCTATCTGCGCGAAATGTGGCTCAATGGTATTCAGGGACGAGTGACGTCGTCGGCACTCATCGTGCTTGGCGTCGCTGCCGCTTACCTCTATTCGGCATTTGCCGTGTTCGAGGGCAGCACGCATGTCTATTTCGACACCGCCGTGATGGTGCTGATGCTGTTCACCGTTGGCCGCTATCTCGAGGCTGTTGGCCGCGCCAGGGCGGCGCGCGACCTCGAACCTCTTCTGGCCGCAGAAGGCGAGAGCGCGACCGTGATCGATGGCGCGGCAGAGATCCGCCGTCCGGTGCGGGAGGTGTCGGCCGGCATGCTGGTGCGGGTCCGGCCAGGCGAGCGCATTCCGGTCGACGGCGTGGTTGTCGAAGGGGAATCGAACACCGATGAAGCCGTGATTACCGGAGAAAGCCGGCAAGTGACCAAGGGCGCCGGCTCCAAGGTGATTGCCGGCAGTATCAATATCGACGGTCCGCTCCTGATCCAAAGCAGCGGTGACGGAACTGCAACCCGCTGGGCGCGGATTTGCCGGTCGGTGCGCGAAGCGCTGGGCCGTCGCAGTCCAACCCAGCGTCTTGCCGATCGCGTCGTTGGCGTGTCCGTGCCGCTCGTCCTCGCCCTCGGCGGGCTGACGATCGTTTACTGGGCGCAGTCATTGCCGTTCGATCGGGCGTTGCTGATTGGCCTCTCGGTACTGGTGGTTGCCTGTCCTTGTGCCGTCGGCCTCGCTGCTCCGATGGCGACATCACTCGGCATCGGCCGGTTGGCACGGCACGGCTGCCTTGTCCGCGACCCCGGCGTGCTTGAGACCCTCGCGCGTGTCCGGTTGCTCGCCTTCGACAAGACCGGCACTCTGACGGCGGGCAAAGCGCGTCTCGTCGGCGTCGACTGCCAGGAGGTCGGCATCGACGAAGTGCTGGCGCGCGCCGCCGGTCTGGAGCGACTTTCCGAGCATGGTCTGGCGCGGGCCATCGCGGCAGCCGCCGCTCAGCGCGGCATCACGCCGCTCGTCACCCGCGATGTCCGGACGGTTCCCGGCCGTGGCGTCCGCGGCAGCGCCGAAGGCCGGCCCGTAGCGGCAGGGAACGGCAGATTGATGAATGATCTGGGCTGGCCGCTTCCCCCGTCGCTGACTGAGCGTGCGCGGTCGCTGGAGGCGAGCGGTTATTCGGTGGTCTATGTCGGTTGGGGCGAGCAGGTTCACGCCGTGCTGTCGCTCGATGATTCACCGCTTCCCGAGGCGCATGCCGCGATCGCGGCGCTGCGTGAGCGCGGGCTCGACGCCACGCTGTTGACCGGCGACTTGGCGCAAGCGGCGGAGCGGATCGCGGCTCTGGTCGGGATCAAGGACGTCCAAGCGGGCCTTTCGCCGGAGGCCAAACGGCTGGCCCTGGATCGGCTCCGCCATGACCACGGTTCGGTGGCGATGGTCGGCGATGGACTGAATGACGGGCCGGTCCTGGCCGCCGCAGATGTCGGTATTGCCGTCGGCTCAGCCACCGATCTCGCCCGCGAGACTGCAGCGCTCGTGCTGCCTGCGGACGGATTGTGGATGCTGCCCTGGATCGTCGACGTGGCCCGTGCGGTCCGCAGGACCATCTTGACCAACCTTATGTGGGCGTTCGGCTACAACCTCGTCGCCCTGACGTTCGCAACATTCGGACTTCTGCAGCCAATCCTTGCGGCGGCGGTCATGGCCGGCTCGAGCATTCTCGTGGTGGTGAATTCGCTGCGGCTGGAGCGGCTGCCCGATCCTGTTCCAGCGCTGATCCCGGAGCAACGATCCGGCACCAAGTCGCAGCGTACCCACGATGGCGCCGGCATTTCCGCAATGGCCGGCCCGGCCGTCGAGCGGAGTTGAGTTTCGTTTCAGCCAAACACGTCGTGCGTGAAGGCGTCATACCAGCCTTCCGCCGCGCGCGCAGCCTGCCGGCGGACCTCGGAGCTTTCCTCGACCTTGCTGACGAAGCTGATGACGCTCTTGAGCTTCCCGTCGACGGGCTTGAAGCTGATGGCGTTGCTGAACGCATCGTCGGGGGCGAGATAGGTGTAGCAGGTGTTGAACAAATGCGCCGGGAAACGCGCTGATCCAGTGAGATCGGCCGCGATGGCAAAGGCGCAGGCTTTGGCCTGGCTGTTGGCGCAGAACGCGGATTTCGGCATATCCCCGCCGATGATCGCGTCACCGACCAGATGGACGCCGGGCTGCAGCGCCGATTCGAAGGTGACCGGATCGACCGGACACCAGCCCGACCGATTGGCGAGCCCCGCCTGCTGCGCCAAGCGCCCGGCCATTTGCGCCGGGATGACATTGGCCACCGCGGCCTTGAATGTAGCTCCCGCGGTGATCACCGACCGGGTCTTCGCGTCGATTGCCGTGACCCCGCCGGTGAACTGAGCCGGTAGCCATTCGATCATTCCCGGATAGTGGCGGTTCCAAGCGTCCTGGAACAGGTCCTGCGCGTTGAAGCTGTCTTTCGCATCGAGGATCAGAATTTTGGCCTTGGGTTTGCGGCGCTGGAAATAGGATGCGACGAGGGAAGCGCGCTCGTAGGGGGCGGGCGGGCAGCGAAACGGATTCGGCGGAGCAACGAGCACGAACAGCCCGCCGTCCTCCATGCTTTCCAGTTGCCGGCGCAGCAGCTTGCTTTGCGGTCCTGCATTCCAGGCGTGCGGCATGATCTCCATCGCCGCTTCGTCATAGCCCTTAAGCGCCCGATCCCTGAATGCGATGCCTGGCGCAACAACGAGACGGTCGTAGCTGAGCTTTGAACCGTTGTTGAGCGCAACGGTTTTCGCCGCCGGGTGAATCGCCGCGGCGGACTCATGAATGACGATGATACCATTTTGTTTTGCCAGCGCTTCATAACCATGACTGAGCGATTCGAACGGGCGCAGCCCGGCGAGATAGAGATTGCTGAAGAAACAGGTCGCGTAGCTCTGCCGCGGTTCAACCAGGGTCACCTCGATAGCCGTGGCGCTGGCGGCGAGATATCTGGCGACCGTTGCGCCGCCGATGCCGCCGCCGATCACGACGACACGCGCCTTGGCCTGGCCCCGCGCCTTCGGCTGGTTGAGCGCCGTTAACAACGCTGCTCCGGTGAGGCGGCCGAACTCGCGACGAGTCCAGGATTTCATCGCGGGTTACTTCCCTGCGCTGCGACATAGCGCGCGACGCTCGCGATCTCCTCGTCGCTGAGCGACAGCGCGATAACGTGCATGATGTGATTTGGACTCTCGCTCGCCCGGTAGGCAAGCAGGGCGTTGGTAAGCCTCTCCTCACCAAGCCCGATGATGCTGGGAATGCCTGTGCCGCCGCCATCGAGACGATGGCAGGACGCACAGATTGCGGCGAGTTGAGCGCCTTGATCGGGCCCCGCCGCCGCGCCGAATTGGCTGAAGAGCAGCACGAGGCCCGTGGCAATCGCAGATCTCGCGACGGGGCGCATGCTGAATACCCTTCTGTTTCGCAGTTTTCCGGTCACGCTCCCACTCAACTTGTCACGCTGTGATTCGCGCAGCTCGATTGCGTCGATACCTCAACCGACCGTGAACTGGTGCGACAACATATAGACGCCACCCCCGTCTTCTTCCCAGACAAAATCGAGCCGGCCGCTCTCCGTCGCGCGCAAGGAAAATTCGAAGAACGGGTTGGCCGAAATCGCCTCGTGAAGATCGACACTGAACACCACAGTTTCGTTGTAGCGACAGACAAACTTGTTGATGATCTTGCGCGGGATTACATTGCCTTGATCATCATGGCGTAGCCCCGTTTCCATCTCATGGCTGATAATGGTCTTGACCTGAAAAATCTCCCCCTTCGCCGCAGCGTTTGGCACGATCACGCGTGGTGTCGCGGTGGTCACAGTCTCTCTCCGATCCTCAGGCACAGCCATCCGTGGCGACACGGACCCACGTCGTGGTCATCAGCAAAATGCCGTCATTCATTTCAGCGACAGCGACGACGTGTTGCGGTTTGGCAAGCCGGATGCGCGTCGACACGCGGGGCAGACTGCGTTGCGGGGCGAAGTGGAAACTGGCCACTTCGATGAGCGGGTTCCGCGGCGCGAACACGCGCATCTGCCTTACATGGTCGGCCTCGGTCATGGGGCTGTCGATGTAAAGAGTCATGGGCACGGTGTAGCCGGTCGGGAAGTCCGTCGGCATTATCAGGTGAAGGCGATCCGACACCGTGGCCGTCCGTCCGGTGAGCTGCTCGATGAGATCCAACGCTTCATCGTTCGCACGCGCGCTCCGCGGCGAGAAGAGCGCGACCCCGGCAAACCCCACACTCCCGGCGATCAACACATCGCGGCGCGTCAAGCTCATCGTCCCGGTCTCCAAACCCTGCCACCTCTTTAGGCCACTCTAAGAACGCATCGGCGGCGGCAGGCGGCGCACTCGGACACATCAGTGCGGCAGCTTCTACCAAATTTAGCACCGACAACCGCTGGGAGCAATCTCGCGGAAGTGCCCATGGCCGCCCTTTAAACCAATGCATTCTGTTTTACCGGCCGTTGGGAGCACGCCGGCGGATTCTGCGGCTACCCAACTTCGGTCGCCGGCCTGATCGCTGGAGGCGTTATTGCGGCACCGCTGTCGGGATAGATGGTCAAGGCATTGCGGGAAAGGACGCTCTTGGGTTGTCGGATCTCTGATCACACTCTTGGCCGGCTATCAGATGCTCGAATTAACTGGAGCGCTCGAACCGCTCCAGCGCAATGTCTGATTTACAAGCCTGCGCGACATTCATGATAAGGCTGAAAAAGGACGGGTTAGGGTGTGGGAAGCGGTCGTTGGTCTCGTCCCAACGAGCAAGTAGCGCCCCTGAGCTGACCCATCCGGGCCGGACCCCGGGGCAGTCTCGCGTGCCGCCCGATAACTCGCGAGGCTAAGCCCAGAACGCATCCCAGGCGTAGAGGTCGTAGAAGTGCTCCCGGCCGTCAATCACTTTGCCATTCTTGATGTCGAAGACAATGCAACAGAGCACATCCAGCCGTTTGCCGTTGCGCTCCCCGGTATTGCGATGGACGCCGACCACGCGTCCGTCCTCGCTCGCCATCACGGGCTTGCCGCGTCCAACGGCGAGGCGCGGCGACACATCCAGGGCGGCGCCGTGCGGCTGAACGACCAGTCCGTGTCCGACGATCGCAGGTTGGTGACACTTGAGGATCTAGGTCCGGAACAGGTCGTAAAGCTGTCGCTCGGCAAGAAAAAACACGTTCTGGTGCGGCCGGTCTGACCGGCCGGCTCGGACGCGCCATGTGTGGACGTTCCAGCGCGCGTATCGAACTCGCACTTTGCTACCAAAAGTTGCGCGGAACAAGCCCGCGCAACGTTGTTGCTTTCGGAGTTCACACCGGCTGCGTCGGGACCGTGGGAGCAGCCTCCAATTCGTTAAACCGCCCGTGGACTTCGATATCATCGAGAAGTCCCATCCACAGCGACACACATAACCCAACCATCACGAGGAGAAACGGCGCGGCCGCGACAATGGATGCGGTCTGGAGCCCAGCCAAGCCACCCATCACCAGCAAGACACAAGCAGAGGCTCCGGCCAAAATGCCCCACAGAACCACGATCCCGGATCTTGGGTGAAGAGTACCGCGCGAAGAGAGCATTCCCATGACAACGGAAGCCGCGTCAGCTCCTGAAACGAAGAATATTGCAACCAGGAACATCGCAAGTGTCGATGTCAGCGTGGTGGCCGGATATTGGGCAAGAAGCGCGAACAGCGATACTGGAGCGCCTTTGTCGTTGACGGCTTCGACAAGACCGCCCAATCCCATCAGTTCCGAGTGAAGCGCAGTTCCGCCCATGACGGTGAACCAAAAGAAGGTAACAGCGCTGGGGATGAGCAGCACGCCAACGATAAACTCACGTATCGTGCGGCCCCGAGAGATCCGAGCTATGAAAACGCCGACAAAGGGAGCCCAGGATATCCACCAGGCCCAATAGAAGATGGTCCAGCTGCCAAGCCACTTTCCGTCGCTGAATGCTGCCGTGCGGAACGACATCGAGACCAGGTCGCTGAGGTAATAGCCAAGCGATTCGATCAGCGTGTCGAATATGAACACGGTCGGTCCAATGATCGCCAGAAAGAGCAGGAGCAGCAGAGCAATGACCATGTTCAGGTTGCTCAGGAATTGCACGCCCTTGCCAACACCGGAAACCGCCGACAGGATGAACAGCACGGTCAATGCCGCGATAATCGTCAGTGCAATTGTTGCGGACTCGCCGGTATTCCAGAGGAAGTTCATCCCGCTGTTGATCTGCTGAGCGCCAAGTCCCAACGAAGTGGCCGTTCCAAACAGTGTCGCGATGATTGCGAGGACGTCGATCGCCCGGCCGATCGGGCCGTGGGTGCGGTTACCGAGCAGAGGCTGGAAGGCACTCGACATCAAAGTCGGCAGGTTGCGCCTGTAGCTGAAGTACGCAAGCGCCAATCCAACAACCGCGTAGATCGCCCACGGGTGCAGCGCCCAATGGAAATAGGCGTATTGCATTGCCACGACCGCGGCCTCCCTTGACTGCGGCTCCGCCATTCCGTGCGGTGGCGCGCCAAAATGGAAGACCGGTTCGGCCACTCCCCAAAACATCAGGCCGATGCCCATCCCGACGCTGAACATCATGCAGACCCATGACACGGTCGAAAATTCAGGCTTTTCGTCATCTCGCCCGAGCTTGATCTTGCCGAACCTGCCAACCGCGAGAAAAACAGCGAACATCAGGAAGAACGCCGTCGAAACGACAAACATCCAGCCGAATGTCTTGATGATCGTATTCAAGGTCGCTGTCGCCACTGTGGCGAGACTGTCAGGAGCGAGGCCGCCCCAAAGCACAAAGCCGCCAGCTATGACGACAGCCGGCCAAAATACGCCGGAGTCTACACTCCGGGTGCCTGTTATGGACATCCGCTCACTCCCATTTTTGCGTGGAACATCGTGCGCGGCCGGCTTTTCAAGCATTTTCTGGCTGGAACGACAGAGCGGTTCGCGTGGTAAAACTGATTGAATGACGCTGCGTTAGCTGGCTCAATCGCGACTTCGTTGCGACCCAGTTCCGACACATTCGAAAGTACGTCGTCCGCGCTTCGACTACATCGACCATCGCGCAGCAGCTGCTTAGTGCGGAGGAACCCGCCCTTGCCGGAGAGCGGCAGTCCATCCCGCATGGTCATAGAGCGTGCCCTGGAAGGCGGTGCCGATGCGCGGGCCGCGCAGCACGCCATTAGCCCGCTTCAGATAGCCGGCGCCCTTGATCAGCCACATGCCCAAATTGCTGGATTTGGCAGCCCAGGAAGGATAGGCTTGGTTTTTGGTTCAGGCGATGGAACAGAGACTAGCCGCAATTCTGGCGGCCGATATGGCGGGCTACAGTCGGCTAATGGAGGCCGACGAATCCGGCACGCTCGCACGCCTTCGGACCCATCGCATAGAACTGGTCGATCCCGCCATCGCGAAGAACAAGGGCCGGATCATCAAGACCACGGGAGACGGCATGCTCGTTGAGTTCCAGAGCGTGACCGATGCCGTGAAATGCGCCGTGGAAATCCAACAGCGCATGAAACGGCGCAATTCGGATGTGCCGCAAGAACGGCGTATCGAATTCAGGATCGGCATAAATCTCGGCGACATCATTTTCGACGATGAGGACATTTTTGGCGACGGCGTCAATATTGCCTCGCGCATCGAGCAACTCGCCGACGTCGGCGGTATCTGCGTGACCGCAGCGGTGGCGACCCAAATTGCCGACCGTCTCGAAATTGCCATGGAGGATTTGGGCGAGAAGACGTTAAAGAACATCAGCCGCCCGGTTCGCCTCTATCGCGTTGGGTTTGACAGTCATGTCCTGCCAGAAGTCGAGGCAAAGCGATCCATCTCGAAACCTTCGATAGTGGTGCTGCCATTCAACAACATGAGCGGCGACCCCGAGCAGGAATTTTTCGCGGACGGACTGACCGAGGACATCATCACCGAACTGTCCCGCCATCATGAACTGTTCGTCATCTCGCGCAATTCCAGCTTCGTCTACAAGAACCGCGCCGTGAATGTGCGCGAGGTGGCCGAGAAACTCGACGTCCAATACCTGGTGGAGGGAAGCGTTCGCAAGATCGGCAACAGGGTGCGCGTAACGGTTCAGCTCATCGACACGGCGAATGACGCTCATATTTGGGCAGACAAATATGACCGGAAGCTGGACGACATATTCGCGATTCAGGATGATGTAACCGCGGCGATCGCAGCCACGCTGCCCGGTCGTGTCGAGGCGGCTCAGCGGGACCAGCTCGCGCGGGCGAAACCTGCAAACATGGCCGCGTATGAATGTGTTCTTGCTGCCAAGGTGCTGCATCACCGAGGCACGATTGAGGATAATGAACGCGCGCAAACCTTGATAGGCAGGGCCGTCGCGCTCGACCCCGATTATGCCCATGCCCATGCCTGGCGGGCCTGCATTCTTGGCCAGGCCTGGGTCCATAACTGGTGCAAAGACAGGGATGCCGTCTGGAACGACATCATGGCAGCGCTGGACAGGGCGCTGGCGCTGGACGACAACGATGCCGATGTCCACCGCATCCTCGCCGCAGTGAACGTGAACAACAATGAGCTGACCACAGCGCGCTACCATCAAGAGCGCGCCCTCGCCCTCAATCCCAATTACGACCTCGTGGTGGTGCAGCAAGGCGAGTTGTTGACGTGGCTGGGGAGGCCGGAAGAGGGAATTGAATGGATCCGCAAGGCAATGCAGTTGAACCCGCACCACCCGGAGAGGTTCTGGAGCCATCTGGGAAAGGCGCATTTCGCCGCGCGCCAGTATGGCGAGGCGATCGAAGCTTTCATGCATCTGTCAACCATGGACTCGGTTCAGCACGCTTTCGCCGCTGCCTGCTACGGCTGGCTCGGCGACGAAATCGCGGCCGCGGCGCATCTAGGCAAGATCAAAACGCTCGATCCCCAATTCGACCTCGATTCATTTATCGCCACCCTGCACTATGCCCAGAAGTCTGATGTGCAGCACGTCCGCGAGGGACTGCTGAAAGCCGGGATTGCCAACCTGTAGCCAGCCGGTAACTACGAACCGGATCCAATCGGGGACAGGCAAAAAAGACCGCCCCCCACCCAAGGACGAGGCCGCTCGCGCGGCAATGGCGTGCGAGCGGCTCCGTCCAGGGGTCATGGGCGTGAATTCGGCCGGGGCGAGCCAGAGTCCGGCCATGTCAAGACTCGGTCTCTAAGTGATTGGGTTTTGACCTTACCGGTACTCGAAGATCGACCTGAAAATTCCGGGCGCGATCACCGACAGCGGATTGACGTCCAGCTTGGGCTTGTTGGCATTGCCCCTGAGCCGGTAGGTCACGCCGATCAGGCCGCGATCGCGGCCATTGCCGAGCAGCGCGCCGAACAGCGGCAGTTCGCCAAAGATGCGGTTGATGCCGTAGACCGGCATGAAGGTGCCGGTCATGTCCATGTTGTTGTTCCGGTCATAGAGCGTGCCCTGGAAGGTGGTGCCGATGCGCGGGCCGCGCAGCACGCCATTAGCCAGCTTCAGATAGCCGGCGCCCTTTTCGATCTCGGAAAAGCCGCGCTCGAACTTCACCCTCGACGTGTCGATATTGGCTTTGACGGCTTCGTTGAGGCTGCGGCTGTCGCCGGCCGGCGTCGTCGATACGAGCGAGGCGAGTTTCGGCTCGTTGACCACGAAGAAATCATGCGAGTCGACCTGGCCCTTCATCGGCCCATCGCTTGCCCCGGCGAGCGCCAGGGTGATCGAGCCGCCCTCCATATGCTCGTAGATGTTGAGGAACCGCAGGATTGCGCCGGCGTCGGCCGACCGCACGTTGAGGGCGCGCTTGCCGGCGCCGGTCGTATTGCTGATGCTGATGGCAGCACCCGAACTTGCCGTGGCGCTCACCTTGAGCCCATTCACCCTCGAGCCGGCGGCGCTGTAGTCGAGCTTCAGGTTCGACAGCGTCTCGTTGTGGAAGCCGGTCAGCGAATTGACGTCGGCGCTGACCGAAATCGCGTCGGAGCCCGTGGCCTTGGTGGCGGTGTCGACATCGGACGTGAATTGCTTGATCAGCGAGCGCGCGTCCAGCGCGCTGCCGCTGATGTCGATCGCGTAGCCCTTGCCCGATCGTTTCACCGAAACGGCAACGTTGTCTCCCCGGTTCAGCTTGACGTTGCTGAACCGCGCCGAGGACAGGGCGCCTTTGACCAGCACCACGCCGCCATCGATCGAAAAGGTCTTTCCATCCAGGTCGAAGTCGGACAGCGTCGTGGTGTCGCCGGATTTGGCCATGGCAAATGTGACATTGGCTGGAATGCCGAGGCCCTTGCTCCAGCCTGCCCAGGGAATGTCCAGCCTGGCATTGGTCAGGTCCGCCGAAACAGTCTGGTTGCCCGTGCCGCTCTTGTCGATCTCAACCTTGACGGTTCCGGAAAGCAGTTCCGACAGGCCAGGCATGGCGGCGGCACGTATCTTGTCGTCGAGCATCAGCGCCACTTTCCGGCTGCGTGGCGGTCCGCCGTCCCTGAGCGGCTCGATCAGGTCGAGTTCGGCTGGAATGCCGTTGAGCAGCGCCTTGGCTGATATCACAGCCTTCTCGCGTTCGACCGTGATCGAACCATCCGCGTCCGTCACCGTCTGGTCTTCGAACGGCTTGCCCAGCGAAAGGTCTTTGTAATCGAGCGTCACCAGCCAATCGAGTTTCGAGCTGTCGACGCCTGACTGCAGCGGAATATCCGCCTTGACGTGGCCGGTCACCGTGCCGGACAGGTCGTCCGGCAGCAGGCCGACATGGCGCATGGCATTGATCGGCTCGTAGGAGGCGAGCTCGGCGATTGCGGACGCCTCCCCGGCAACATCGATATCGAGCGCGCCGATCACCGGCGGGCGGTTCGCCGCCTTGATCGTCATCGTGCCGTTGCTTGCCGCCACCGTGCGGCCGCTGGCCATATAGACGCTGCCCGAGGACAAGGCGATGTCGACGTCATTACCGTGGAATTCGACGACGCCGACGGCATCGCGTATCGGCGGAATGCGACCGGCCGTATCGAAGCGCGATCCTTCGACCTGGAACCGGCCGAATATCTCATCCGATGAAAGCGGGATGCCGTTGCCAAGGCGACCGGGCACGACCTGGAACTGCAGGCTGGCGTCGACGACGCGGCCGCCGAACAGGTTTTTCAGCACCCAAAGGCGAGCGTTTCGCGCCGAAAACCAGGGCCACAACTGCTTGACATGCGAGACCGGCATGTCGTGGACGTTGAAGGCTACAGATATGCCCGGCACCTTTCCCCTGGCGAACTCGACCGAAGCCGTGCCCAGCGCCTCGCTGGCGGACCCGGACCTGATCCCGATCTGCTCGGCCACGAGCTTGCGGCTGCGGGTCTGGTAGACGCCGGCCACCCGGGCGATGAAATCGAGCGCAGGTTCGGAGGATTCCGAAGGCGCCAGCGTCGAGCCGTCGCTGGTCAGGTCGTAGCGATAGGACGGCTCCTCGCCCGCTGTTCCAGTCGCCGGCTTCGGTCCGATCGAACCGGCGAACTCGAATGTCGAGCGACCGGTCCTCACTTGCAGCCGGTCCACCTGGACCTTGTTGGCGCCGGCGACAAGCGTCGCAGCGAGATCGACGTCTGCTGGAAGCGAGCCACGCGTGCCAAGATCGAGCACGGCACCGGCGAACGACAACGAGGCCGTCAGCCGCGACGCGTCGTCGCCGGATCCTTCCGATCCCGCCAACTTCAGGGCAATCGCGCCAAGCGTCCCGCCCGGCGCTGCCGCAGCCTGGTCAACCTGCGCTATCTCGACGCTGGCATCCAACGCCGTCACGCGCCGCGTCGTCGTATCGCGGCTGGCTGAGGCGGCGATGGTGAGTGCCCTGCCGTCGACGGCCGCGTCGGATGAAAACTCCATGCCGCCCGGCCCCGACTGCGCAACGGTAGCATCCGCGATCCTGACCAGTTTGACCAACCCGGCCTCGGGCGGAACGAGGTCGACATTGCGCAGCTCGATCCGGCGCATCTGCTCCTCGCGCACCGCATCGAGCGCGTGACCGATGCTGGCAAAGACCGTGCCGGCCAGCCTGTCCGGATCGATGAGGCCGTCATCATTGCGCAGCGCCGCCGTCCAGTCGCCACCCGACGGCAGCGCCGACATCACGATGCGCGCGTCGGAGATCCTGACGCTGGTAAGCCGCACCTCGCCCGAAAGCAGCGGGATCAGCCTTACGCCGAAGCGGACACGCCCGGCATCGGCCAGCGGCTTGCCGTCGGCGGTCTTGAGGCTGACGTCGCTGACCTGCAGCGCAATGAAGCTCGATCCGTCGAGCGTGAGACGGGCCGGCCCGACCGCGACGTCGACGTCGACGCCGGCCAATTTCTCGATGGCCGTTTCCGCCTCGGCCCGCAGCCGCTCGGTGCCGAAGCCGGACATGCCGATCGCATACACAGCGGCGGTGGCCAGCAGCACAAGGGCCAAAAAGCCGGCAAACAGCCGCGCAAGAATACCAACGCCGCGGCCCTGGCCGAGCGGCGGTATGCGGCACGCGGACGGGAAGGCCCCCAGGTCGGTGATTTCATCACGCCTGAATCTGATCTTCTCGTGCTGCGGCTGCTCCTGATCCACACAATTTTCCGTTGAGCGAACTCGACCGTGGACGACTCCCGGTGCGACAATATATCGATGAGGCTTCGCGCGTAACCACAAACAAGGGCATCGATATGGCTGATCTCGACGTCGGCGACGTTGCGCCGCAGTTCGACCTTCCCCGCGACGGCGGCGGATCGCTCAGCCTCGCGTCATTGCGGGGAAAGCCGGTCGTGCTTTACTTCTATCCGCAGGACGACACCACCGGCTGCACCAATGAGGCGATCGGCTTTTCGCAGTTGAAGCCGGAATTCGAAAAGCTCGGCGCTGTCGTGATCGGCCTGTCGCCGGACAGTGTCCGAAAACACGACAAATTCAAGTCGAAATACGATCTGACCGTCGACCTCGTCGCCGACGAGGAGCGCAAGGTGATCGAAGCCTATCATCTGTGGGTCGAGAAGCAGCTCTATGGCCGCCGCTATATGGGCGTCGAGCGCGCAACGTTCCTGATCGGCAGCGACGGACGGATCGCCCGGATCTGGCGAAACGTTCGCGTCAAAGGCCATGTCGAGGCGGTGCTGGAGGCCGTGCGCGCGCTTTGACGTCGATTTCGGGACGTCAACTGGGCTTTGGCCTGAACCCGTGTGAAGCACGGGCGCCGAAGCAATCCGGCTGCAACCCATGGGCTGCAAGCTGGGCGCCAGCAACCGACCGTTAACCTTAATGATGTGTAATCGGGCTTGTCGTTGGTGTCGTAACGAAAGCTTGGTCCTGTGAACATAGCCAGTCAGTCAACTGTCTTTGGCAGGCGCAATGAGCCCCACACGGTCATTATCGCCCGGGGCAACGAGATCAGGCATTTCACCATACGGCCATGGCTTGCCGCATTTTGCGGCTCGGCGCTGGCGGCGATGGCGATAGGCTATCTGCTGGCGACCTCCTATCTCGTGCTGCGCGACGACCTGATCGGCGCGACCACGGCACGGCAGGCGCGCATGCAGCAGGCCTATGAGGACCGCATCTCCGCACTGCGCGCCCAGGTCGACCGGATCACCAGCCGTCAGCTGCTCGACCAGCAGCTCATGGAAACCAAAGTTGGCGAGTTGCTGGAACGACAGACCCAGCTCAGCCTGCGCCATGGCCGCCTCGGCCCACTCCTCGAACGCGCCGAGAGCGACGTCGGAACGCCGCCTGCCGCAGGCCCGGCTGCGTCCGCCATGCCGGATAAACGCGCCGAGGTGACCGACGCCCAGCCGCCGGCCTATGCGGTTGCCAGCGTCGGCGCCAACCTTGGCGCCGGCGACACCAGGCCGTTCTCCTTGTGGTCGACCCGCTCCGATCCGCTGCCGAGCGACACGGCGGCCGATCGTGCCGACAGGCTGTTCGTGTCGATCAACGCCGCGCTCAAGGCCATAGAGAGCCAGCAGCTCACCCGCATCGCCACGCTTGCCGACAACGCCTACAAAAACGCCGATGCGATTTCTCAGGCGCTCGAGGCGGCGGGCCTGCCGGTTGACGGCGATTTCGGCAAGAGCGATGCCGGCGGTCCGCTGATACCACTCGACAGTTCGATGACGTTCGACAGCAAGGTAAGGGAACTCGACGAGGCGCTGGACGCGCTCGACCGGCTGAAGACGGAGGCGCGACGGTTGCCGCTCGCCAACCCCGCGCCCGGCCGCTCGGTCACCAGCCCGTTCGGCGTGCGCCCCGATCCGCTCCTCGGCACCGCCGCGCTGCATTCGGGGATGGATTTCAGGGCGCCGACCGGAATGCCTGCCAAGGTCACGGCGCCCGGCGTCGTCGTCAAGGCCGGCTGGAACGGCGGCTACGGCCGCATGGTCGAGGTCGACCATGGCAATGGCTTTGCGACGCGCTATGGGCATCTCAGCAAAATCGACGTGACCGTCGGCAAGAGGCTCAATGCCGGCGACGTCATCGGCAAGACCGGCAGCAGCGGCCGCTCGACCGGCCCACATCTGCATTACGAGATCCGCCACCATGGCGAGGCCATCGACCCGCTGCGCTTCCTGAGGGTCGGCAAGAAGGTCGCGCGCTATCTTTAGTGGCTGCAGGGGTGCATCTGACAGGTCGGAGGCTTTTCGGACGTCACATCGGTGCAGGGCCTTTTGATGCTGGCGGGACAGCGCCCCCCTCTGTCCTGCCGGACATCTCCCCCACTTGGGGGGAGATCGTGCTCACGGCGGCTTTCGCCAATCTCCACCGCAAGAAGATCGCCACCGGCGAAGCTGCCAATCTCCCCCCTTGTGGGAAGATGTCCGGCAGGACAGAGGGGGGCGCGACGGAACGCCGGAATTCTTTTTGAATTCCATTTGACTGAAAAAATATTCGGTGCCACCCTCTTGTCTCCCAGGGATGCAAGACATGGCACTGCGGGGGACCAATCAGGAGTTTGGGCGGCCTTACAACAGGCGTATCGTCCTTGAGTCCATCCGCCTTCACGGTCCGATCGCCCGCGGCGACATTGCCAAGCGGGTCGGGCTCACCGTTCAAACGGTCTCGACCATCGTTCGCGAGCTGGAAGAACACGGCTACGTTCTGTCGATGCGCGAAGAGCCGCGAGGGCGCGGGCTGCCTCCGGCGACCCTGCGGATCAACCCGGAGGGCGGCTATGCCGTCGGCATCCACGTCACTCCGCTGGGTATCAATGCCGCGCTGATCAATTTGAGCGGGGACGTGATCGAGAGCGCCTACCGCGAGGCCCCCAACGCAACGCCCGACCATGCCTTCGATCTGATCGGCGCGATGGTGCTTGAATTGACCGGACTGCGGCCGGGCGGTCGCGTTCTCGGCATCGGCATGGCGCTGCCCGGCCCTTTCGGCGTGGAGTCCATGAGCTTTGTCGGCCCGACGACGATGACCGGCTGGAAGGACGTGGCGCTTCGGGAACGGCTGGAGGCCTCGACCGGGCTGCCCGCGTTTTTCGAGACCGACATGGCGGCCGCGGCAATGGGCGAGCGCCTCTATGGCCTCGGGATCGGGTATTCCGAATACTACTATCTTTATTTCGGTGTCGGTCTTGGCGGCGTCATGGTCCATGACGGAAGCGCGCTACGCGGCGCCTGGGGAAATGCCGGCGAAATCGGGCACATCCCTGTCGTGCCGGGCGGCGACCCGTGCCCCTGCGGCAATCGCGGCTGCCTCGAACGATACCTCTCGCTCGAGGCGCTGCAGCGCCGGAACATCAGCGACGCCGATTGGGTTGACGAAGTCGGGCCGATCTTCCGCAACGCCCTCACCATCGTCGAGAACCTGTTCGATCCCGAAACCATCATCCTCGGCGGACTGGCGTCCACCGATCTGCTTGAACGGCTGGCCGGTTCGGCTGCCAGGCTCGCCAACTCGATCTCGGCGCGAAGCGACCGCACGGCGCCGCGTGTCACCGTCGCACGCGGCGGCCAGCATGCGGTGCTGCGCGGGGCCGCCGCACTTGCCGTCTCAGGCGTGCTTTCGCCGCGCTTCGGCCAGATATTCACCGCCGAGCGCGAACGCGGGCGAGATATACTGCAAGGCAAGGGGATCGCGGCATGAGCGGAGCTCAGCCTGGCATGAGCCAACCCCTGCTGGTGCTCGACAATGTCACCAAGAATTTTGGCGCGATCGAAGCGCTCAAGGGCATCAGCTTCTCGATCGGCAAAGGCGAGGTGGTGGCGCTTCTGGGCGACAATGGCGCCGGCAAATCGACGCTGGTCAAGATCATCGCCGGCGGCCTGGAGCCGACCTCCGGCCGCATGCTGTTCGAGGGCAAGGAATTCCTCGCCAAATCTCCCGCCGAGGCCAAGGCGGCTGGGATCGAGACCGTCTACCAGGACCTCTCGCTTTGCACCAATGTCGACGTGGTGGCCAATTTCTTCATGGGCCGCGAGATCACCAGGAAATTCCTTGGCGTTCCCGTGCTCGACGAACCGGCCATGGAGCAGGTGGTCGAAAAGGCCTTGGCCAGCGCCGGCACCCGCATCCCTTCGCTCAGAACCAATGTCGAGCATCTCTCGGGCGGCCAGCGGCAGGCCATCGAACTCAATCGATTCGTGCATTTTGGCGGCAAGCTCGTGCTTCTCGACGAGCCGTTCGCAGCACTCGGTGTCGAGCAGACGCGGCGCGGCCTCGACATGATCCGCCAGGTGGCGAGGCAAGGCATCGGCGTCGTCATCATCACCCATATCATGCAGCAGGCCTTCCAGGTCGCCGACCGGATCGTGGTGATCCGGCAAGGCGTCGTGGCCGGCGATGTCGCGCGCAACAAGACAAGTCCCGACGCGGTGATCGACATGATCACCGGAGAGACGCTCGCCGGTGCCGGACCGGCAGGCTGAGGGACAAAATGAGGGGTCCGGCGCAAGAGGAGCGAACGACATGAAGAAAATACTTCTTTCCGTCTTCGGTATCCTGGCACTGGCCTTTGCCACGCTCACGCCGGCATTCGCCCAGTCCAAGGGCACCGTCTACTACCTGGTGCCGACATTGCTCGACGAATTCCAGACCGGCTCGGTGAGCGCTCTGGAGATGTTCCTGAAGCAGGTCGGCTACGAGATGAAGACGCTGAACGCCGACAACAAGACCGACGCTCAGCAATCGCAGATGAACGACGTCATTGCGCTCAAGCCGTCGGCGATCATTCTTGCCGCCGTCGATTTCAATGCGTTGAAGCCGTCGATCGAGGCCGCCCGCGCCGCCGGCATCCCGGTTGTCGAGTTCGATCGCCAGATCACCTCGACGCCATCCGATTTCACCTCGGTGGCGGGAACGGTCGAGATCGGCCAGATTGCCGCCGATCAGGCCGAGAAGCTTTTGAAGGCGAAGCATGGATCGGTGAAAGGCAAGATCCTCCAGGTGCTTGGCGATCCTGGCGACCCCTACACGCTCGACATCCAGAAGGGTTTCGAGGAGAAGATGAAGGCGTTCCCGGACGTCAAGATCATCTCGGTTCCGGCCATGCAATGGGCGGCGGATGCAGCCGGAACCATCGTCAACGACCAGATGCTCGCCAACCCGGATATCGACCTGATCTTCAGTCACGCCGCGCATCTCTCGGTCGCTGCCGTCGCCTCGCTCGAGGCCGCCGGGAAGAAACCGGGCGACGTCATGCTGATGAGCTCGAACGGCGCGCCGGTCGGCCTCGACCTGATCCGCAAGGGCTGGCTCAACGTCGAAGTCGAGCAGCCGCTCTACGCTCAGGCCGCCGCCGTCGCCATGTTCATGGACAAGGTCGTCAACAAGCAGGAGATCAAGCCGGGCGAGTACGATGTGCTCGGCCTGAAGTCGGCCGTGACGATTGAAGCCTGGGGACCGAACATCAAGATCCCCGGCGCTGCGATCACCAAGGAAAACGTCGACAACCCGGCCTTCTGGGGCAACATGAAGCCGCCCTCGGGCACCGTGAAGCCGGTCGAATAGCAAAGTCGCCCAAGACTTCGGGCCGCGCTGGCCCGGAGCCCTGGGCGTTCGAACGGACGCGCAGAGCAAGCTGCAGCAATTTTTCCAATCCGCGCGTGATCCTTTCCGAGAATCGATGCGCCAGCCGGATCAGCACATGTCACCCCGCACGCGCCACGCCCTCGAATTCGTCCTCGACAACCTCGTCTGGTTCATGCTGGTCGTCGTGCTGGTGGTCTTCTCCATCTCCATTCCGAACTATTTCCAGCTCGGCATCTTCGCCAACATCATCGAGGCGTCGAGCGTGCTTGGCGTCATGTCGATCGGCCTGGCGCTGGTCATCATCACCGGTCACATGGACCTGTCGGTCGAATCCGTGGCGGCGCTCAGTGCAATGGCGGTCGGCATCCTGTTCTGCTCGGCGGGTATCGGCCTTGGCGTTCAGTTGCACCCGGAATGGCTGATGGTTCCGGTTTCGCTGCTGATTGGGCTTGTCGTCGGCGGCATCATCGGCGCCATCAACGGCTACCTGGTCGTCAAGGTGAAGATGAGTGCCTTCATCATCACACTGGCGTCCTACATCTGGGTGCGCGGCCTCGTGCTGGTCATTTCCGGCGGCCGCTCGGCACAGGACCTCGCGCCGGCAATCCGCTGGTTCGGCATTCAGCGCCTGCTTGGCCTGCCGCTCACCGCCTGGATCGCGATTGCGTGTTTCGTGGTGTTCTCGCTGATCATGGCCAAGACCCCCTTCGGCAGGCACCTGATTATGATCGGCGGCAACGAGACCGCAACCTTCCGCGCCGGCATCCGCGTCAACCGCAACCTCGTCATCGCCTTCGTTCTCGCCGGCGCCATCGCCGGCCTTGCCGGCTGGCTGCTCGCGATCCGCACCTCCGGCGCCACCGCCAATCTCGGCGTCGGCCTGCTGTTCAACGCCTTCGCCGCCGTCGTCATCGGCGGCGTCAGCCTCAAGGGTGGCGTCGGCACCCTGCCCGGCGTCTATGCCGGCGTGCTGTTGCTGTCGGCCATCAACACGGCGATCAACCTCATGGGCCTGCCGGCCAACTTCACCCAGGTGATCCACGGCCTGCTGGTGCTTGCCGCCGTGCTGCTCGACGCGTTCAAGCAAACCATCCGCCAAAGACTGGCATGAGAGGGGGGCTGGCATGACCGGGCGTCCACAGATCGGAAGACTTTCGGACAAGGTCGCGCTGATCGTCGGCAGTGCGCGCGGCATCGGCAAGGGCATCGCACAACGCTTTGCCGAAGAGGGCGCCAAGCTGGTCCTGGCCGATACCGAAGTCGAGGCCGGGCAAGCGACCGCGAACGAAGTCGGCGCTGCCTTCATCCGCACCGACATCTCGCAGACGGCCGATGCCGAAGCCGCCGTTGCACTGGCGCTCGACCATCACGGCCGTCTCGACATCATGGTCCAGAATGCCGGCATCTATCCCTGGCAATTGCTGGAAAACACCAGCCCGGAGGACTGGGACCGTGTCATGGCGGTCAATTTGCGCGGCAGCTTCAATGCCGCCCGGGCCGCGCTCGTTCCGATGAAGGCGCAGCACTTTGGCCGCATGCTGTTCACCTCCTCGATCACCGGCCCGCACGTCACCAGCCCCGGTCACGGCCACTATTCGGCGACCAAGGCCGGCATCAACGGCCTGATCCGTTCGGCCGCCCTCGAATTCTCGGGCTATGGCATCACCGTCAACGGCGTCGAGCCCGGCAATATCCTCACCGAAGCCATCCAGCTGCATCGCGGCGCCGCCTATATCAAGAACATGGAGGACTCCATACCGCTCGGCCGCCTCGGCAGCCCGCGCGACGTGGCCAATGCCTTCCTGTTCCTGGCCTCGGACGACGCCAGCTACATTACCGGCACCACCATCATCGTCGATGGCGGGCAGCTGCTGCCCGAAGGCAAGGACTTCCGCCTGCTTCCGCCATGATCCGCGCCCGATAAACTCGATTCGCCGCCCAATACTTCAACATCGGTTTACCCGAAGCTGGTAACAGCAACGACGCTCGTTTTCATGATCAAGCAAAGGGCCTGCCTTGCCGCAGCGTTACAGCTCTCCTTTCGACCACCACCGGAGCGAGTGCAATTGTAGATTGCATAGCTGCGGGCAGTTGCCGTTCGTGGCGATGGCCAATGGGGAGCCGGGCCTTGCCATGGTCTGGAAACGCGGGGACTCCGGTACCGGGAGCCGGGCTTGAGCGTCATTCGCGCCCTGGAAAGTGCCGATGTTCCGGCAGTCGCAGGCATGTTTCAACGCGTGCTGCGCAAGGAGCGGACCGAAGCGCCGGCCGCGCTCATCGACTATATGAGACGGTTTTATCTGGAGGCGCCGGGTTGCGGAGGCGATCTCCGCTCGCTTGTCCATGTCAACGACGCCGGCGACGTCTCCGGGTTCGTCGGCGTTCACGTGTTGCCGATGCAGTTCAACGGCCGGCAATTACGCGCCGCCATCTGCAGCTCGCTCATGGTCGAGGATCATGAACGCGACCCGATGGCCGGCGCCCGCTTGTTGAAGGCTTATTTGAATGGCCCGCAGGATATCTCGTTCAGCGAGACCGCCAACGATATTTCCACAAAATTGTGGACCCGGCTGCGCGGCGTTGTCCTGCCGCAATACAGTCTCGACTGGGTGCGCGTGATGCGGCCGTCGAGCTTTGTGCTCAGCCTTTCCGCCAGTCGCATGAAATCTGTCCGAATGCTCAATCCGTTTGCGCATGCCCTCGACCGGTTTTATTGCAGGCGAATGAAGTCCAGCGAACGACGCTGGTCCGGTGTGACGGCGGACGGGGCAGGTCATGGCGCTTTTCGGACATCCCAAATCGACAGCGACGCATTTGCCAGGCTCGTCGAACCGTTGACCGCCCAGTTCGCCCTGCGCCCGAGTTGGGCGGAAGGCCAGCTTGATCATATGCTGACCGATGCGGCACAAAGGCCGGATCTGGGCGAGCTTGTCTACGTTTCCGTGGCATCGCCGGTCGGCACCAATGTCGGCGCATTCGCCTATCACGCGCGGGCGGGTGAAATCGGCCGCGTGCTGCAGATCCTCGCCCTCCCCGGCCAAGCGGGTTCCGTCATCGACTGCCTGATCGATGATGCCGCCGTACGCGGCGTCAGCGGCCTGCGCGGACGCATTCAACCCGCACTTCTGGAAGCAATGCTTGGGCGACGCATCGCTTTCCTGACCGTTGCCTCGACCGTGGTGCATTCACGCGATCCAGAGCTTCTGGATGCCATGAAGAACTCGCAAGCTTTCCTGAACGGGCTTGCGGGCGAGCAGTGGAGCCGGCTGGGTCACTTCACCTGAAGCGTTCAGGCCTTTGCCTTCGCTCAGCTGTCAGGAGCTTCTTGACTATGCCAGGCGGTCACGAATGCCCTGCGATATGTTCGACAAGGCGAGGTGCTTCCTCGGCGATCGCCAGGATGATGCCTGACTTGCGTGTGGAGGCGAAGTCCAGCCCTGCGAAGTAAAGGCCCGGCAGGGCGGCCACGCCATCCGTGTGAACAGGCTGTCCCGAGCTGTCGAGCGCACCGGGAAGCCTCATCCAACTGAAATCGCCCTTAAAGCCCGTGCACCACACCGCGCTCGTTACGCCGGAGCGGGAGAGATCGAGCGAACCGATCGTCAGGTTCGGCTGACGCATCGCGACCGTCTCCGCCGGGTCGGGCTCCGCAACCGGTGCATCGATCCCCATGCGACTGATATAGTCGTCGACATGGCGTCTGACATTTTCGGAGGCTTCATCGGCAAAGCGGGCATTTGCTTCGAGATCGTCGGCAAACGAGAGGCTGCCGCCATCCCCGATGCCGGTGAGACGCCCAAGCAGCACGACACCCTGCGCGCTCAGCGCCTGAAGGCTTATCGTACGCGTCGACCCGAGCACGCCACGCGGCGGGATGCGTCCCGCAAGTCGAATGACCTCCTCCCGGCGCACGTCGAGAAACCCGCTTTCGAGCAGCCAGACCATGATGTCGCGACCCCGGTAGCGCCGTGGAAGCCGTCCGACACGACTGGTGGCAAGGAAGACCGTTCGATCCGCATCCGCCAATTCCTCCGCGATCTGGGCACCCGGCCGCTTCCGACCACCAGCACCGCTCCATCGGTCAGATCGGCAGCGCTGCGGTAGCCGGAAGCGTCGATCTGGCGGAGAGCGGGCGACAACGCAGCGGCCCAAACCGGGCGCACCGGACAATTCAGGCTGCCGCTTGCGACGATCACATTGCGCGCCCAACGCGTGCCGTGTGAGGTGGTCAGCCGATAGGCGCCATTCTCGTGGGTGAGTTCGCTTACCGCAGTGTCCGGTTCGATCGGCAGCGCGTTGCGCCCGGCGAAATCCTCAAGGAGAGTGACGAACTGATCGCGCGTCAGGGCACCATCCGGATCCGGACCGTCATTGCAATCGCCCGGCATGACGGTCTGGACGTTGGGAGTATTCATCCGAAATAAATCCCATCGCTGTGTGCGCCAGGTCTCTCCTATGCGGCCCCGCTCCAACACGCTGTGTCGCAGCCCCCGTCGCGCCAGCCAATAGCTGACACCCAGGCCGGCCCAGCCGGCCCCGATGACGACAGCATCGAGAACATCGCCGCCATCGGTCATTTGCTGCGGTGATCTCATAATCGCCCCCGGCAATCTCGCCGCGCAGCATTAAGCCTTGTCCACGGCAACTAGTCCAGCACCGCCGATTTCCGTCCGGCTGGCCGAGCGCATTCAAGACGGACAGGCGGAGAGGCAGGTCAGGTACTGATTTCCTCGACCTCATCGACAAGTTGCGGGCGCAGGTGCAGGTAGCGCGTCGCCTTTCGTTTGGCGGCGATGTCGGCCCAGACGCGTTCCACCTGCGAGGCGTCCAGTCCTGCCGCCTGCCCCACCGCTTCGGCGGCCACGCCGTTGTTGAGGCCGCAAAGGCAAACATCCATGCGGTCATAGGGAAGCGAGAAGTAGAACTCCTCCTGCGTCTGCGCCAGTGAGTAGGTATCGGTGGTCGGCGGCCGGTTGCGGATTTCCTCGGGAACGCCGAGATAGGCCGCGAGCGCATAGACCTGCGTTTTGTAGAGGTGGGCGATCGGCTTGACGTCCGCCGCGCCGTCACCATTTTTTACGAAGAAGCCCTGATCGTATTCCAGCCGATTGGGCGTTCCAAGAACGGCGAAGTTCAGCCGGTCGGCATGAAAATATTCGATCTGCTTGCGGGTGCGCTGCTTCATGTTGGTGGCGGCGACGATGCCGAGATAGACCGGCAGCGGCATTCTCAGTTTGGTCTGCTTGCCCCCGGGGTCCTGCACCACCAGCGACGAAATATTGTAGCCCTCATGCTCGAGGGCGTTCGCAATCACGATCTTCGAGGCCCAGCCTTCGCCGTAGTCCGGGACCAATTCGCGGATGAAAGCGTCGCGACGCTGATAGCAGCCCATGGCGCGCAGGGTCGGCCCGATATCCTCCACAATAGAATCGACACCGAAAGTGCCGGCGACAAGGCGGCCGAGCCGCAGACTTTCCGGATCGGAATCGTTTTCCGGCATGAACAGGCACAGTACATTCTGTGGCCCGACGGCTCGCGCCGCCAACGCCACCGAAACGCTGGAATCGATCCCGCCGGAAAGACCGAGCACGAGGCCGCGCTTGCGAATGCCGCGCAACTGCTGGCGCAAGGCGGTCACGATCCTGTCCGTTTCGGCGGCAGGGTCGATCGCCAAAGCCTGCGCCAGAATGGCCTGCGCGTCATCGCTGGGGCGAACGCTCATTGCGCCACCTCCATCATCTCTGCCGCAAGCCGGCGGCTGACCTTTCCCGTATCCGTCTTCGGCAGTTCCAAAGGGAATTCGATGATTTTGGGCACCATGAAATCCTCGAGGTGACGGGCGCAGTGGCGCATGACATCCTTTTCGCTGAGCGTCGGGTCCGAGCGTATGACGAGCGCGCCGATCGCATGCCCGAGCAGCGGATCCGGCACGCCGACGACAACGGCTTCGGCGATGCCGGGATGGGCGTGAAGCACGGCTTCCACTTCCTTCGGCGCCACCTTCTCTCCCCGCGTCTTTATGATGTCGTCCTGGCGGCCGACGAAATAGAGAAAGCCGTCCTCATCGGTCCTGAACAGGTCACCGGTGTAGAGAACCTTCTCCCAAGGGTTCGGGCCCGGTCGCAGCGCTCGTTCGGTCGCAGCCTCGTTGCGCCAATAACCTTGCATAACGTGCGGTCCGCGAATGACCAGCTCACCCGCCACGCCTGGTGGCACGCTCTGCCCGTTGTCGTCGACGACGAAGGCTTCGGTGTTCGGAATGGCTATGCCGACCGAACCCGGCCGGTGGTCGAGCTCCTCGGGCGGCAGATAGGTGCAGCGCTTGCATTCGGTCTGGCCATACATCGAATACAGCCTGACACCGGGAAAAAGGCAGCGCAGACGTTCGATATGGGCCGGCGGCAAGGCCGCTGCCGTGTTGGAAATATAGCTGACGCTGGGCAGGAAGCCCGGCTCCAGGTCCCGCATCTGCAGGATCATCGCTGCCATCGTCGGCACCAGCGGAAGACCAGTGACGCCCTCCTTGCGGATACGCTCAAAGATCGCCTGAGGAAAGGCGAAGGATTTTTCGAGCACCAGCGTGGCGCCGAGCCTGACGGCCATCAGCAATTGATAGAGGCCATAGTCGAAGGCAAGAGGAAGGACATTCAGAATGATGTCGTCGGGCGTGTTGCGCAGATAGGTGGTAATGGAGTCCGCCGCCGCGTCGCAATTGCGGTGCGTCATCATCACGCCCTTGGGCCGGCCGGTTGAGCCCGACGTGTAGATCAGCATCGCAAGATCGACGTCGATGCCGCGGTGGTCGATCTCCCCGGCTTCGAGCGTCAAACAGTCGGTCAGGGATGCAGCCCCCACCGGGCTTTGGCCATCAGCGCCGACGGTCGAAGCCACGAAGATGCCGGTGTTGCCGCCGCAGGCCTCGGCGACCACGGGCATCAGTTTTGCCTGGGTAAGGATTGCCGAAGCGTCGCAATCGGCAAGGATGTACGCAAGCTTATCGGCCTTGGTGGATGGGTTGACCGGGATGAAGGTCGCCCCTGCCTTGAGCACGGCGAAAATCGAAACCGCGATCTCCCAGCAATTGTCCATGAAAACGACGACCCGGTCGTTGCGCCTGACGCCGTTCGCGAAAAGCGCAGCGGCAAGGCGGCTCGAGAGATCGTAAAATTCTTCGTAGCTCAGCCTTTTATGCCCGGTGATCAATGCCGTCTTGGCAGGTTGGGCAGCGGCATTCGTGGCCAGAAAATGTTCGATCCGCACGGACGCTCCTCGCCGATCGCGCCTAGACTGCCGGCGCTTTCGCCTTGATGAAGGACGAAATACGGTCAATCGAATCCAGATTAGCCGGCACGATGTCGGAATCGACCATCGCAATGCCGAAGGTATCCTCGATGAACGCCACGAGTTCGACCACGGCGGTCGAGTCGATGATGTCGTTCTCGATCAGCGAGGCCGTATCTGCAAGTTCGTGCGACGTGTCGCCGAACAAGAAGTTGTCGACGATAAAGGCTCTGACCTTGTCCTTGATTGTTATCATCATTTTTTCCTTCCTGGATTTCTCAGGCCGCTTTTGCTGCACTGGCTTCTTGGCCGGTGAAATTCTTCTGCCACAGCTGCGTCGACAGGATGCCGACGAAGGCAGCGTTGTCGCGGAATCCCGACGCTGGCTGCGTGCGGCATTTCTCATGAAGGCTGGCCACCGCCTTGGCGTTGAACAGTCCGCCGGCAGCGATGTTCGCTTCACTTAAGCAATCACGCACATAGCCCAGTTCCCCGGCTCCAACGAAGGAGCGGGCTTCCGGCGCCCGGTAGGGCTGCTTGGCACGCTCCCCGATCGCGCCGGGAAGCAGATGCCCCGCCGCTTTGCGCAATATGTGCTTTTCGACCAGTCCCTTCAGCTTCATGTCAGGCGGAAGTCTTGCGGCAAATTCCACCAGGCGATGGTCGAGATAGGGAAACCGTCCTTCGATCCCATGCGCCATGGCCATCCGATCGCCTTGGCTGGACAGGATATAGCCCGGCAGCAGGAAGCGGCTTTCGAGATATTGCGCCTGATGCAGCGGGTGCCATAGCGAAAAAGCCTGGGGCAACCGGCTGACCAGTTCCTCGGCCGCATCATAGCCCTTCAACGTCGCGCGCAGGTCACCGGAAAAGAAAATCTTCGCCGCCGCCGTGGTCTTGAAGCGCGGCCGATGCGAGAACAGCGGATCGTCGAGCGCAGCGTTGCCGGCGCCGAAGAACGCCGCCAAATACTCTACGGACTGCTGCTGCAGACCCGGCAGATAGGGATAAAGTTTGCGGAACAGCTGTGGCCTGATGCGCGATGCCGGCTGCCGTGCGCAGAACCGACGCACACGCGCTTCCCTAAAAATATCGTAGCCGGCAAAAACCTCGTCGGCGCCCTCGCCGGTCAGCACCACTTTCAGGCCAGCCTCGCGAACGAGGCCGGACAACTGGTAGAGCGGGGCCGGTGCGGTGCGGATGATCGGCCGCTCGGCAAAGCGGATGACTTCGGGGAAGACGCCGGCGATATCGCCGGCCTGGCAGGCAATGGTTCGGTGCCGGGAGCCAATTGCTGACGCCATCTCGATCTGGAAAGCGCTTTCGTCGTGCTCGGCGCTGTCGAACGTCACCGAAAATGTCTGCAGCTGGAGAGGGGTCATGCCGGCGGCAAGCGTTGAGACCAGGGATGAATCGAGCCCGCCCGAAAGATAAGAGCCGACCGGCACGTCGGCGCGCATGCGAAGCCTCACCGCATCGCTCAACAGCGCCTGCAGTTCCTCGGCCGCATCGTCCTCGTTCGTGAGCTTCGAGGGCGCGTCCCGATGCGGATAGTCGAGGTGCCAATAGCGCTTGATCGTGACTTGCCCCGGTGTCGCGATCATCACGCTTGCCGGCTCCAGCTCGTGGATATTGCGGAAAGCCGTGCGGGGAGCGATCGGCGCCCACAGCGTAAAGATCTGGTCGAGTGCTATCGGATCGATTTCGGCCGAGACGCCGGGAACCTTCAGGAGCGCCTTGATCTCCGACGCGAAGTACAGCACGCCGTCCCTGTTCGTGTAGAACAGCGGCCGGACACCCATCCGGTCTCGGGCAAGCACCATGCGCCGACGCCTGTTATCCCAAATCGCGAAGGCGAAATCGCCGTTCAGGAGCGACAGGCAGTCTTCGCCCATCTCGTCATACAGGTGCAGGATGACCTCGGTGTCGCTCGACGTGCGGAAGCGCCGGCCCTTGACGATCAGCCCTTCGCGCAATTCCAGGTAGTTGAAAATCTCGCCGTTGAACGCAATCGTCAAATTGCCTGACGCGTCGGTCATCGGCTGCTGGCCATCGCCGATGCCGATCACCGACAGCCGCGCATGGCCGAGCCCAGCGTCGGCTGTCATAAATTTCCCTTGCTCATCCGGCCCACGATGGGCGATCGCAGCTGTCATCCGCGCAAGCAAAGCTTCCGCATCCCGGATCGAACCGAAATAGCCCCCGAATCCGCACATTGCTATGACTCATATATCTGCGAGGTACGGAACATAACCGTGATAGCGGACTCAAGCGTTAACTGGATAATTTCGGCTGACACATGGTTAACAACAATTAAAAGACAAGGTACTTTTTTGTTCTATTATCTCTTCCCGGATAAAAGTATATTTCAACGCTAAACGCAATTTTTGTTCGAGCAACGGCGGCGCGATAGCGTTGCCCCGCCTGACCGACTCGCGCAGCGACTCCAGTCCTCATCGGAGGTAGCTGATAGCACAGTAAAGGCCGATGACTGGAGAACAGGTGTGAGGCAGCCCAATGCGGCCTTCGCGATCAGTCTGGCCAAAGCTCCCGCTTGCGTTCTTCAAAGCCGAGCACGCGTTTGCTATCGGTCCACCGCGCGACCTCGCCCTCCATTCCATCCGGGTCCTTGAAGGTCACAAGACGGACAGCGCCGAAATCTGTAATGGTCCCATCCGAAGCGCCGGCATTCACCAGACGTCGCCTGACTTCCTGCAAGCACTCTTCATCGTGTACCTTCAGCGCAAGATGATCTATGTGACCTCTCTTGCCCATCTGCATCGACCCATCTTCATACCCCGTTGGTTCCGGCATTTGGAACGGATGAAGGGCAAAGCCACCTCCAACGTCGATTAGTGAGTGACGAAGAGTGACGCCACCGGGACCGGGCTCGGAGAGATCGAACTTCGTTTCCGCGTCGAAGATTTCTTCATAAAAGCGAATGAAACGGTCCATGTCGTGTGTGAAAAGCGTCAGATGGTGCGCACCAACCGTTACAGGCATGCCGAACCTCCCTTGCCGATAATATGACGAGCATACCATCTCGCGTTGAACCGGGCGACCTGGAGCCGCGGTACATCACTGAACGCGAACGGGCCGATTCGGTCCGCAAAGCGGCTGTTCGATACGGGTTTCGTGGCGGCTGCTGAACCGGAAAACCTCAAACCCTTGAGAAAACATGGTGGGCGATGACGGGCTCGAACCGCCGACATCTTCGGTGTAAACAATGCTCCCGCCCTTGCAGACCAGCATAAGAGCCGGCTTTACAACGTTACAGACGGGGCCGTGGCGGCAGTCGGGACTGCGGGCTACGCCAGCAATGGCGCTGGCATTACCGTTACAAGCATAGGTGCGTGTCCCGTCGTGGCTGGAAAAGCTTATAGGGTGGAACACCGTTGCACCAGCACCTGAGGAACGGATGCTGGGTGCGGCGGCAGGCTATTCCGAGATTGAAATTTATACCCGCGTCGAATTTTGGCGAAGAGACTGACTGTAGGTCTCCTAGACAAGCTATTCCCGCCTCATCAGCATACAAAAGCCGGCAGATGTGCTGTTCGTCTCATTCCAATATTTCTTACGGTCCCAAACCACAAGGATACTGGATGGCGAAAAGTCGTGCCTGATCTCTTTCATGTCCTCAAAAAGAAAGCGCATCCCGGAAGGGGTGGCCCGCCAATGGTCGCCAAAATACGGACCTTCATGAACAGGGTAGAACCAGGGCATAGCGATGAAAAGGTGGCCGCCCGGCCGAACGAGGCCGGTTATGTTCGGAGCGGCAACCCACGGCCTGTCGATGTGTTCGATGACCGAGTTCGCGATTACCAAATCGTAGGTTCCGGCATCTGCCGGAAGATTCATTAAGTCCCCGTGGATATGGCGGGGGTCATCATGCGGGGCCAAGTCCAAGGTTCTGAAATCCGCGCCGGGGAAATAGTCTTCGTAAACTCGGCCTTCCTTGTCTTTATGGTTTGGCTTCGCGCCGAGATTGAGAACCGTTTTTGCCCCCAGCGGTGAGCAAAAGTCCTTCAGGCACCGATTAACGTGCTTGCGCAAGACTGTCGTCCGGCCACGTCCGAAAATCCAAATCCGATTAAGCATCTGGCTTCGATAGCACTCAACAATGTGAGCGCGCAAGCCAGCGTTGTTCCTAGAATTCGGATTGGCGCATCGGGCTGTCTAGCCTTCGACAATACGGCAAAGGTTTACTGACATGCGCGGCTGGAAACTCTCGGCGGCTGCCGTCTCTTTTCCATGTCGGCAGGCCTTGCGACCATCCACGCCGCCGGCCGCGACCCCTATGTCGGCGGGTACAGCATGGAGTGCCCGCAAGCCCAGTGCTGGCTTGAGATCGAGAAGGGGAAAGGGAAGACCTACAACGTCCGCTTCATTGCCGCCGACCGCGTGGATGCCTCCAAAGTCCTCTGTCGGGCGGATATCCCGATGGAAGGGGACCTTTGAGTTTCACCGCGACGGAACAGTATGAGGACGGTCTGTCCGGCTCTTAACGAAATGTCGCCAGCGCGCCCATTGCCATTGGAGGTTCCGTACGCGTCAGGGAGGCCCGCCACTTGTGGTAGGCCTCTTTTTCAGCTTCTCCGTATGCCCTGTCTGCCCGCCAGCCCATGCCCAGTTACCTGTAGCGTCCCGGATGCAAGACCACGGCTAGCGGGTTGCCAGTCAAGTACGCTGGACCATCGCCACCATTTCAAGGCTTATCGGTGGCGGTTGCCGAGGTCACCGGGAACTGGAAGCTGGTACCTATGTGAATTTCCTTAAGAAATTGGTGGGCGATGACGGGCTCGAACCGCCGACATCTTCGGTGTAAACGAAGCGCTCTACCAACTGAGCTAATCGCCCGCTCCGGGGCGGACCTTTAAGCAGTTAGGACGGGGTTCGCAAGGCCAAATGAGCGCGCAACGGCCTCGCCGCTGGTCGTTTTCGGCGGCAAAATCCGGCTTGTCAAAAAACCTTCTGCTGTTTGCTGTTATGCTGTCGCGCTCCGCTTGACACCCGGTGGCTTACGCCTTATCCACCGCCCCAACGACGAACACGGCTGACCGTGCTCGTCTTGCGCGGGTGTAGCTCAGTTGGTTAGAGTGCCGGCCTGTCACGCCGGAGGTCGCGGGTTCGAGCCCCGTCACTCGCGCCATTTGTTTCAAGGGGTTAGCTACCGCCCCTTGAAAAGTTTCAACTTTCATTTTCCCGAAAGTTTCAACTTTTTGTATTCGTTGCGTTCTTGGCCGAGCAGTTTGCGGCCTTGGCGGCGCGAGGCGTCGGCCGATCGGACGGCCGCGAGATTGACCGGCATGTAGGTTTTCTGCAGCGCCTTGTTGTCGTCGATCGAGTTGCCCATCTTGGCCGAGATCGCCTCGACGGAGGCGCCGCCGGCATTGGCCTCGACCGCGCCCGATCGCCGCATGTCCATGAGGCGACGCTTCTCCCCTTCCCCGAAAACCAGCTTGCGCATATCGGCGAAGTCGTCGACCAGGGAGTCCTTCGTGTAAGGCACGCCGGCGCGTGGCCGGCCGCCCTTCGCGCCTGGCGCAAAGCCGCGCGAGCGGAAGATCGGCGCATCGTCGAGCAGCGTGACGCCCAATGATTCGACATAGGCCAGCACCAGCCTTTGCGTGCGTGGCGACAGCGTGCCGAACGCCGCCTCGCCGCTCTTGGTGCGCTCGATCAGGAAACCCCACTCCTGCGCCGTCTGCATGCACCGGAGAGGAGCAGAGCGGCGAGCAGGATTTGCATGGCTGGTGCCTACGCCTGAAGCGCTGGACTTTGCAACTGGCGGATTTTACATTTGGCGGGTAACTCATTGATATCTTGCAAGCGGGTTTTCGCCTGTTTTACAGACAACCCATTGGAATCCGGCTGAAGGGGCTAGCTTCCCAAGCTGAATGCTAGCCTTCGCCAGTGGGCGTAATGCCATGGCGCTTTTCCCACAGCGATTTTGCTTCGCTTTGATCGAGGCGGACCAAGGAAGCCTTCCCGTGTAGGAGATTTCGGCCCGGGTTACCCAGCTTGGGAAAGATATCGCAATGGTAGGGGTTCGGACCGTACGGCTGATCAGGCGCTATTGGTGTATATGCCACCCCAAGCGGCTCAACACCTACCTTGGTTTTCGGATCAACTCGGTTCATCGTATTCCGCACCGCAGAAACACCAATCGTGGACGCACCTATGCCGTTCTGAGACACAATACGGTCATCCACCAACACGTTCGCAGCGCTCAAAATCGAAAGCAATTCGACCGAGCAGCCTCCTTCCATAGACGTCCAAAGTTGAGGCGAGACTCCATAGCCTCCGCCCTCAACCTGAACAATGTGGCTGGACGTTTTGACTATTCTTAACAGGCCGTCATCGGCAGAAATCGCCAAGTCATCGTACCAGCTATCCGGATCATCATTTGGTTGCGGCGTTGGTGACAGCGTTAGCCCCCCGAGGGAAGTGTATAAGTAGCGCCTTCGCGAAGCCGTGTAAGGCTGCATCTCCCGATAGGGTGATAGGCTCCTGATTGGCAACCTTAAGAAAAAGGTGCCTAGTGTCATCGCTGTCGACGCCATAAAACAACGTCAAATACTTGCGATGCCATTCAGCTTGCAAGGAGCCATCCGCTCCAGGAATAATCTCCGGAAGCGGGCCTGAATAATCCTCCAGTGCCGACTCTAGTTCCGAAATGAATGCCTCGACCCTATACCTCGGCAGAGGGTCGGCGCCATATCCGTCCCAATCCTTCCGAAGGTTGCTTAGCAGACTTTTTTGGGAATCGAGCGACTTTCGCACCGCGGGGTGCAACCCTCGCTTAGCTTGCGGGTTCGCAAGCCAGGTATCAGCTAGTCCGACCAGCCCATATATGCTTCCCGGCGTATCAATCTGCCGCACAAACGTCTGGGGGAGGCGATCACTCCCGGCCCAACCAGGAAAAGTGCATACAACATCCGCGTCGGAAAGAGTGCCGGGCACTGTCCCCATAACATGGCGATGGCTGGAGCTATGAGGCGTCTCCACAAAAACCCACTTCCGGCAAAGTACCGTAGGGTCGGAAACAGGTTCAAGACCCCAAATTTCTGGTGCATTCTTGATTGTTACCGCCGCGTAAGGCGGATTGGCAACGTAGCCAACCCCGGTTTCGGCAGGGACATAATTATTGAGGACAGCAGCAAATCGCGTCGGCAGAGCCTGCGGCGTTCCAGGCTTGCCGCCAGCCGACGGACTCCCGCTGCCTCGGTCGAGAGTGAATGTCTTCACTGCACGACTGGCGAGAATGCCCTCGGAAACGTATTCAGGAAAAACGGTCATAGCCCTCAGATAATATCAACTGGGCCTCATTTACAATCTCATCGAGCATTGCGCCAAAATCCTGCGCTCGCATAGGCGTGTCAGGCGAGGCAAATACGTCTACGAACTGGGTGGCCATGTATGCCCCTAGCTGCTGAGTCATATTCCCTGGGTTCGCTAGGTCAACCTGCACTGCAACCCGCCGACCATTGGCAACACGATACATCCGGTTAATCGTGACGTTCGGGTCAACCGAACTGGTGCGCGGCACATTGGTATGGAAACTCACGTCTGTGGTCCCCTGAGGAACCACTAATTGGTTCGGAAGAAGAGAGGCTGCCTTTGCGACTGAGCCTCCTAAGTCAGGGCACTCTTCGGAGGTCTGAAAAACCACAGCAGGCCTCAGAATGTGCTCTCCACGAGACAAATTCTTTAGAATAGAAGTACCTTTGGCGACTGCCGAATTTGGCTGCGATACGGTTCCTAAGCTATTCGGGAGATTTTCAGGTGATCTAATGACAACGTCTATCCTGCTTAATTGAACAGAAACAATTACTTGCAAGCCGCCATCCGAACCTACCGCCTGGGATCCGGATCCCATCGGCAGTTGCTGGAAGCCATCGGGCATTTTACCGAATTCAGACTGCCAAAGGTCGATTGCCGTCCTGGTTGGGGGGCGCGTCGTGAATGCCACGAACTGCAGGTTGTCGTACATAATCGCCATAGAAGACCAATCGATGAAAAGATGCAGCAACCGTAATCCCACATGTATTGAAGAGTTCTTAGCAGCCATTCCACAGGGAAACAACGTCCTGTGGACGGCGCAAGGCGTTCGTCCGCTTCCAGTCGACCAAGGCAAAAAGCCCTGGCTGATCAGGCCAGAGCTTTACGGATAAGAGTTGCGTTATTTCACAAAGCCCCTGAGGCAATCCTAAGGGATCGGGCGAGCTTGGGGCAATTTCTTCGGACAGCTTCCTGCCATATGATAGGGACCGTTGAATTCGGGTGCGAACGATTACGGGCTCCCGCTAAACTCAGAGGCCGGGGCATTCGGTTTCAACTTTCACAGTTTTCCGTTGAATTCAGGGCGACTCGGATTCGAAACTGTCATTGAAACTTTTCGGTATTTCACTGGCCTGTCACGCCGGAGGTCGCGGGTTCGAGCCCCGTCACTCGCGCCATTTTCAATCACTTAGCTGATTGGAAATGTAAAAAACTCTGAATGCCGGACCGGCAATTCAGATATTCGGGTCGACCTTGGCGCCCGATAAATTTCAGCGCTTGGCCTGATTTTCAGAAACCTGTTCGATCTGGCTCATCACCGCTTGCGGATCGACGTTCTGAGCTAGCTGAGGCGGTTTCATCATCTGCCGGCGTTGGTACCTTCAAACGCTCCGTCAGGGCGGCGGTTTCGATCAGTCGCGTGGTCTCATGCTCGTTGAGCAGGCCGATCTGCAGATCCAGCTCGGCGCGGTGCTCGCTCAACGCTCCGCGAGCTGATGCTTGCACGTTCGCCGACCAAGCTCGGGCGCGGTTTCCGTGCAGAATTCCGGCCCCCGTGCTTCGCTGATCGGGGTCGCCTATTTTTGCCTCGGGTCTTCCAGGCCGATGCCGATCTGACGGAAACGGCCCGCCCGACGTTCGACGACGGCTTCGGCGAGCGAGCGGGCGGCATTGCGAACTTCTTCCTGGATTGTCTCGTCGGCATCGAGTTCATCATGGCTTGTAGCGTACGGCTTCCAGTAGCCGATGTAGCGGTCAAGCTCGGCGCTCGGGCCTGCCGGCGACAACTTCATGAAGCGCAGCCAGTCTGCGATGGAATGCCGCACATTCTCCGCACCTTCGACGTCGCCGTGCACGATCACAGAAAACAGCCTGCCTGCCAGATGACGCGGATAGTCCCACCCGGCCAGTTCGACCTGCTTTGCCTTTGCCGCATCCTTGCCTTGTGTCAGCGAGGGGTCTGGATTGCCACCGTCAGCGCAGACAAGCCTGTCCATCCTCAGTTTGACAGGCGAGGAAACCTGATACCAATTCACCGGCGAGATGATCATGATCCCATGGGCGGCGACCCACATCGGGTAGATTTCGTTCATCCAGTCCTGAACTTGCCCAAGCGAATGGTTGGGATAGCAGGAACAGGGCCAATGGCAGAGCGGAGCGGCCGTCGAAAAGCACGCCTTGCACGGATGGATGTTCCTCCCGTATTCGGAGGCAAGTCGCGACAGATCGAGAATTTCGACCGCAAGTTTCGTTTCCTTGTCGATGGTCTCACGGGCGATTTCGGCGAGCCGGAAACTCTTCGACATCTCGCCGGGACAGGTGTGCTCGCTGCGCGACGACCCGTTGATGATCAACAGACGCGGCGGCACCGTTAGATCCTCGTGCCGACGCTGCGCCTGCAGCACGGCTTCGTGCGCCGCAATCCAATCGACGGACAGATCGTAGTCGGGGTCGCTGAACGCAGGACCGGCTTTCCTCGTGATCGGGCTCTTGCGGGAATCCGCATAAGCCTGCCAGGCGATCGAAGCGATTTGCTCAATCGACTGGGCGAGCGGTTCGAACGCCGGGTCGACGAATTGCTGCTTGTACCTCGCCTTGAAGGCTTTCTCACTCAGTCTGGGACTAGCCATGCCCTTGCGAGGCGCCGGGGCTTTCCCGGCAAACTTGCCAACGAGACCAGCCATTTCCGAATTCCTTTCCCGAATTTCGTCCAGGAACGCGCAGGACTTTGCAGTGGTCTATTCACCCGTTCCGTCGGCACCTCCGTGGAAGAAGGATCGGATTTCCTCCCTGTCGATGCTGTCATCGCCGTCCTCGTCGACGGCGCTGAATATCCGCTCGACAAAATCCTGAACCTCGGTTTGAGAAAGCGCACCATCGCCGTCGGCGTCGACTATCGCGAACATCATTCGCATCCGCGCACCATGCATCATCCCGCGTCCCATATGGCGGCCGTCAGGCCTTCGGAAATCGCGATGCCAACGGTCGTCACCTCGTCGTTCTGCTCGGGGGCGGCGATGCTCCGGCATTCTCTCCTCCAGCATCTCGGTCATCATCTCACGCATCGTTTGGCGCATGGAGTCTTCGGTTGGCCCGCCTGGCGACGGCTGTGAACCTTGATCCTGCGCAGGTGCGGCGGGCGCAGGCGAGCTCGTCTGGGATAGCGCCGGCGAGGCCAGCATGGCCAAGGCTGCGGCAATTGCTGTGGTCTTGCTTGCTGATGTCATCGTGTTCTCCTTGGAGAATGGGTGGACCGAACGTGTCGGCATCCAAGCCAAACCCGCTGCTCCCCGCATGGTTCCTGGCGCGTTGGTTGATGTTCGCTGCATGTTGGTCCCGACGAGCAAGGAGCGAAGCGACGCGGCGCAGACCCGGGGTCCATTCCGTGACATCAGAGCGTCACGACGGTGCAGAACGTTTGATGGCGGCGGGACAGCGCCCCCCCCAGGGGGGGGGGGGGGGGGGGGGGGGGGGGGGGGGGGGGGGGGTGCGGGGGGGGGGGGGGGGGGGGGGGGGGGGGGGGGGGGGGGGGGGGGGGGGGGGCGCCGGGCGCG